>NZ_JBQSVL010000008.1:0-86736 GCF_052376215.1 Psychrobacter sp. AOP7-B1-24 | reverse complement strand
ACTGGCTTATGGAAAGAGAATGACTGGGTCTTTATTTATAGCGATGCTGATGTTGGTTTTATTCATTCAAGCAATTTAAGGTAATATTCTTCGCCAAGATGCAAACCTATTTTTACGTTTATCGACCACAAAGCGTTTTACTTTTTAAGACAATAAGCAAGCTAACGCCAATATATATTTTGATATCAATAAAGGTAAAACACCATGCGATTACTATCCTTTAAAGCAGTCACATTAGTGGTTATCGTGGCGATTGTTTTTATCTTGTTTCAATACATATCGCAAGAAAACAAATCTATATCCACACCACAAAACGTCACTCTTCACTTTGGTCAGCAAGGCGTTGAAGACTTTAACACTTATACTGGTGGCGATGTAGACATCCAACCTGCTGGAATGAGCTTTTTTGATTTGTTTTGGACGCCTCCTGATCTAGGGTCCGTCAATATTGCTCATGAGAATCATACCTTAAGGATAGACAACGCATTTTCTGTATTAGGAAGCTCTAAAAACAATAACGTCAGTAAAGGTATTGTAGGTATAGATATTGATTCTAGCTTAAACAAAGCAGAATTTGTGGAACCAAAAGAAGCTTACTCAGCCTATAAGGAGCTACTAACACAGATTAATCAACAAGGTTGGCGACAATACTATACGAACGCAGAACCTCGTATCTCAGAACTAGATAACTTAAAGTTCATTAATGAGCACCGCGAAGTTATTGACCCAAGTTATATCTTAACTTACGAGGAATGGGTGGACATATTTAAAAATGATGCTCATAAAGATCTAAATTTCAACTTATATCTTGATGGTATCATTTTATGGATATGGCTTAGAAAAGCAGATGAAAACGAAAAAAAAGAAGAGCAGTATATGTTGAGTTTTTCTTTCGAAACGGCTGGATATGTTGATCGCAACGTTTTAGAAAATGGCTTTGAGTTGAATGGATCTGCGCTAAAAACAGCTCACGAAAAAAATGTAGAGGAAGATTTAGGTATTAGATATACAATAGAGTCTGAATTAATTGAAGAAGGCTATCGTATTAACGAAAACTATCAAACCCCTAATTTTTGGGAGTATATGCAATAGCTTCAATCTATCTATTCACTTTAGATCAATAAATAAAGGCCCATGAGAGCCGATGACCGATCACAGAACCGAACAAATATACTCACAACTCAACGTTGGTGATGCTCAAGTTAGTTCAGCGATCACCCACTTAACTTGAGTTGCTACTGCAAGTAAACTATGAAAAACTTAATACTAATACTATCAGTGCTCTTGCTCGGTTGCGATACCACCGAATCTATAGATAAAAAACTGAATACCTATCATTGATTTAAATGTTGCCAAATTCCTAGTACTTAACCTCCTAACACCTAATCGCCTAGCACTCAATCTATTGGTACTTATCAATCACAGAGCACCTTGCTTCAAGTCATCCCTAAGCGCGCTTCAAACGCAATGCATTTAAGACCACAAACAATGAGCTGAGTGACATACCAATAGCAGCGAGCCATGGTGGCACGTAGCCCAAAGCGGCTGGTATGAGAACGATACTGTTATAAGCAATGGCCCAGCGGAAGTTTTGCTTGATGATACGCTCTGTTTTATCAGCGATACGTTTGGCCGCAGTAATCGCCTCAATGTGACCATTTAAAATAATACTATCACTAGATACTTGTGCTAAATCTGCCGCGCCAGCAATTGAGGTGGAGACATCTGCCGCTGCCAATACTGGTGCATCATTGATACCGTCACCGACCATCAGTACGACCGCGTCTTTAGATTGCAAGCTTTGAATATGATTGACTTTATCAGCTGGCGATAGACCATTATAAGCAGATTGCATACCCAAACCTTCAGCCATGACTAATGCTTGTGGACTTGGGTCACCGGTCAGCATCACAGACTCAATGCCTAGCGCTTTCAGTGCATCAATCATCGACTTAGCACTATCACGCACTTTATCATTAAAATAAAAGCATGCCAGCGCCTGCCAGTTTTCTGAATCATAATTTTGACAAGACAAAACTACCGCTGAACTAGCACGCTGTGCTACTAAATCAATAGTTATACTATTATTTACACTAGCATCATTGGTATTGTCTAAGGCAAAATCCACATGACCAATTCGATATGACATACCATCAATTGTCGCTTCTACCCCACCCGCTGGATAATGCTGTAATGCTTGCGTGGCTGGCAGGTGCAATTGATAAGCCGCCGTGAGCAATGCGTGGGCAATGGGATGGCGACTACCCACTTCTAGAGCAGCAGCGATGGCTAATATCTTATCTTTTTGATCAGATAATGCTAAACCTTCTGTCTCTTTTTGATTTAAAAAATCCGTTAACTCGATATTGAGTAAATTCGGCTTACCGTAAGTCAGCGTTCCTGTCTTGTCAAAAGCCACATGGGTTATTTCAGCAAGCGTTTGTAGTGTATGTCCACGTGTGGTCAAAAAACCATAGCTAGCGAGTCGATTGGTCGCTACCGTTAGCGCGATAGGCGTCGCTAAAGATAGCGCACAAGGACAAGTCGCGACCAATACGGCGACTGTCGCCCAAATGGCTTGGCTTGGATCAACGATATACCAACCGACAAACACTAAGACAGACAATACTAAAATCCGCGCCACGAACCAGCGTGCCAGCTTATCCGCTTGCTGCGCCAGTTTTGGTTTTTCACTCATGGCACGGTTCATAAGTCTGTCAATCAAGCCGATCTGACTGTCTTCTGGCAATGCGGTGACCAGCATCTCAAATGGCTGGCTGTCGTTTTGCGCACCGCCAACGATATAGTCGCCTTGAGATTTGATAATCAAGTCGCCCTCGCCTGTCAGCAAGCTTTGTGAAACTGTGGCAGTTGGACTGAGCAAAATACCATCACTGATAATCTCAGATCCAGCCTCTACCATGATAATGTCACCCACTTGCAAGCTGTGAGCGGTCACCATTTTTTTATCTTGTATACTATTTTTTTCTTCGACGCTGACGTCTGTTGTTGACTCTGGTTTTGATTCTAGCTTTGACTCTTTTTTTGATAAGGAGAAGCGTTGACTACGCGATTGCTGCCAATCTTCGGCGATACGTGCGGTTAGCTCATGAACATTATTATCTATGCGCTTCATAAAATTGGGCATAGCACTTGATAAATTCTGGTTACTTGCTACGTTACTTGTCATATTGATATTTAAATTATTGCCATTCAAATCAGTGCTATTAATAACAACACTTTCACTTTCGTTGCTAGCCGCTGTTTCATTGGGCAGGTTCTGCGAAATCTGTTGCAAGATACGCTCAGCCGCTTGCTTATCTTCCGCAATTTTTTGCACCAACACTGGTTCAACCACCACCAAATCATTGGCCATGGTCGCGGCTTTGAGGCGGGCATTATGCTCGATGTAACGCCCTGCCAATAAAAAGAAAATAAACATACTGACCGAATCATAATATGTCTCGCCTTGCCCAGTAATAGTGGCATAAAGACTGGCGCCAAAAGTCACAACCAGTGCGATACTGACGGGCACATCCATATTGACTTGACGGGCGCGAATCGCTGACCAAGCTGACGTAAAAAACGGTAATCCAGCATAAAAAAACACTGGCGTACTGACAAACAATGAGACCCAGCGCAAAAAATCACGCTGCAATATCAACATGTCGCTATATTCACCAAAATAAAGCGCCACCGCATACATCATCGCTTGCATCGAACCCAATGCAGCAATACCAAGGCGCAGCAGCATTTGATTGGTGTGCCGTGCCAGCATAGCCTCATGCGTGTCTTGACGATAAGGCTTAGCTTCATAGCCGATTTCATTGATAACCGCTAAAATACGACTAATTGGTAGCTTATCTTCGTTCCAAATCACCCGCATACGCTGATTGGTCAAATTGACCTGACATTTACTGATACCGTCCAACTCATCGAGACGTGACTCAATCAACCACGTACACGCTGCACAGCGCAGGTTGTTCACAGACAGCTCTGCCACCGACATGCCATCCTGCGCATACACAAACTGCTGCTTTATTTCATCATGATCATAAGCCTCAAGGCGTGTCATCTCTACTGGTAAGCTGGCCGTACGGCTGATCTCTGAGCGATCCAGATAATATTGCTCAAGCCCAGCCTCTACGATGCTCTGCGCTGCCAACTGACAGCCCATACAACACATCTCACGTGATTGACCCAATATATCGGCATAAAACGGCGGCTGCGGTACAGGATCACCGCAATGAAAACAATGGTCCTCGAGTGGTAGCACCAAACCTTCGGTAATCGAGCTATTTTCATGATGATGATTTTGGGTAGAGGCTGTTGATGCAGGGACACTAGACATAATCGCGCTTACTTCCTTTAGACAGGTTTGCTCGAACCATATTCACTTGCAGTAAATTCGCTTTTATATACATACTCATCATTAAAGATGCTCAAATCCTATGAAAGTATATAACAACAATAACAACTGATAATTCATAAAAAACACATCGTTGCAGCAATATTAAACTGCTATCGTAGATAACGATCTTATATGGCGCTCGTCATCTAAATTAAAAGCACTAAAAGCTTTAATACTAATATAAAGGTATCGATACGAAGATATTGATACAAGTGTTTTTATAGAGATTATACTACAAGCAAGTGCTGTGAGTGGCGTCACTACTCACAGTCTAATACTCATGAATGCCTGCTTCAGCGATGATAGATTGAAAAATTTGTCAATTTACGTCATTATGAAGCAGTTTTTTATACCAAAATGGTGCGACATCAGTGCAAAAATCAAATCCAAAGCTACCAAATACTAAATTATCACAGTCTTCTAAGGCTATGACAAATACGCTACCTTCAAAACAGCGTGGTTTAGTACTTAGTAGTCTCATATTAATTATTATTATCGTTGGTATGGTGCTGTTGGCACTATACTTGATTAAACTTGATCGCACCATTACCCAAAAATTTGAGGGTAAGCGCTGGGATATCCCTGCAAAAGTATACTCGCAGCCACTTGAATTATATCAAGGTGCAAATGTCGATACAGATACGATGAAGACGTGGCTAGAGCTGCTCAACTACCAGAGCAACAAAGCCTATGACCGTACTGGTACTTATCATAAAACTGGTAATACCTACTTTATCCATACGCGGGGCTTTACTTATAGCGCTAATGATGTGGATAAAGAGCAAGTCATCAAAATGACTATTAATGGTAATAAAATTGCATCTATCCAAAGCACGTTACCTGCCAAAAGTGGCATTATCCGCTTAGAGCCCGTTAATATCGGTGGTATTTACCCAGACAGCAATGAAGATCGTATGGTCGTCTCGTTAGAGGATGTGCCACAACCGCTTATCGATGCACTGATAGCCACTGAAGACCGTGCATTTTATGAGCACAAAGGTGTTTCTATACGTGGGATCGCACGTGCTGTCATAAACAACTTCTCTGGCGGCTCTCGTCAGGGCGGCTCAACGATTACTCAGCAGCTTATTAAAAACTTCTATCTCAATTCAGACCGTACGCTCAAACGCAAAGCCAACGAAGCGTTAATGGCTGTATTGCTTGAATTACATTATAGCAAAGACGAAATTCTACAAACCTATCTCAACGAGATTTACTTAGGTCAAAACGGTAAACGCTCTATTAATGGTTTTGGCTTGGCGTCACAGTTTTACTTTAACAAACCCCTTAAAGAGCTCAGCCTAGACCAACAAGCGCTGTTGGTAGGTATGGCAAAAGGCCCAAGTCTTTATAATCCACGCCGCAATCCAAACGACTCAAAAGAACGTCGTAATATTGTGCTTAACAACATGTTAACAGTGGGGTCACTGGCTCAAGAAGATTACGATGAAGCCATAGAGCAGCCGCTAGGTATCGCTGAAAAGGCAGTCGAAGGCAAGAGTCAATTCCCTGACTTTTTGGACATCGTTAAACGTGAGTTGAATGAAGTATACTATTCTGACGACCTCAAAAACGAAGGTCTGACGATCATCAGTACCTTGGATCCTATTGCCCAATTAGCAGCAGACAAAGCGGTGGATAAAAAACTGGGTGAGCTACGTGGTAAAAACAGTAAAACTAAAGACTTACAAGGTGCGCTCGTCAGTGCCAACCCTGAAACTGGTGAACTGGTATCTGTGGTAGGTAGTGGTAGTGAGTTTACTGGCTTTAACCGTGCTGTCGATGCCAAACGCCAAGTAGGCTCGATACTAAAACCTGTTATCTATATGACAGCACTCGAAAGTGGTCGCTATAACCTAGCAAGTCCAGTCGATGACTCCCCTATCACAGTCAACCTCGGTGATGGCTCTAAGTGGAATCCTAAAAACTACGACAACCGTGACCATGGCTATGTACCTCTGACAACAGCACTTTCACAATCATATAACCAAGCGGCGGTACATTTGGGTATGGAGTTCGGTGTCGATACCTTTGTCAAACAACTGCAGCGTATGGGCGTCAAAGAAGAAATCCCGCCTTACCCTTCGGCACTGCTAGGTTCTGTCAACCTTAGCCCAATGGATATGTTGGGTGTATACCAAGTCTTTGCCACAGGTGGCTTTCGTACACCTATTCATAGTATTCGTACTGTTATTGATGATCGCGGCAGTATCTTACAACGTACTGGTCTTAACACTCAGCGTAGCATTCCACCTGAAGCCAACTTCTTGACTAACTATGCATTACAGCAAGTGGTAGAAAGTGGTACGGCTAAACGCGCAAAATCGCTGGGTAGCAATTTACACTTAGCAGGCAAAACAGGTACCACAAACGACTTTCGTGATGCATGGTTTGCAGGCTACAGTGGTAACTATGTCAGCGTGGTCTGGGTGGGTCGTGATGATAACCAACCTATTGGTCTAAGCGGTGGTAGTGGCGCATTACCAGTTTGGATCGACTATATGGACCGTCTTAAGCTGACGCCTGTATCGCTACCAGAGCCTGAAGGGATTGAATGGTTATGGCTAGAGAACAACTCAGGAAAGCTGTCCAATGAACGCTGTGCTGATGCACGCTATTTACCAGTACTATCATCTCACTTGCCACAAGAAGCCAGTAGTTGTGCGATAGGCTTGTATCAACAAGATCGTGCGCGTGAACTGTCACAATGGCAAAACCAGCAAGGCGATAATGGCGGTTTTGGCAGCACCGAGGGTGAAGCTATTGATTCGGAAAACCAAGAAGGCAACGAGCAAGATGAAAACGATGCGGATACTTGGTTTGACCGTGCGGTTGAATGGTTCTAAAGTTGCTTTTACACATTACAGAAGGTCTCAACATGTTGTCAATTTCCAAACAAACTATGTCAGTTAAGCAAGCTGTTATTGGTTTTCCCAAAAAAACCACCCCAACCAATACAGTATTGATAACTGGTACGCTTATCAGCATGTTGAGCCTCAGCGCTTGTCAGACCGCACCCACGACGATGAATACCACACCGATTCAGACAGCGCCATCATCACAGATACCCGAGACACCTGCGGCAACTGTGACACCAACAACTGTCACTGAAGCGGATGACGATGGCCAATATGCCATTGAACCGGACATCTCATCTGAACAAACGAATCAGACAAACCCGTTGACGCAAGAAACTCCAATCTTCGTCCCATCCGATCCTATACCAACTCAACAACCTGACACCGTTATTATTATTCCTTCTCGTGAGGAATACGTCGTCCCTGAACCGTCTCTACCGTCACACAGCGAAATGTTGGAACGTGCTAGAAGTAACTCGCAGCAACGAGCGCAACAAGCTGCCTCTAATAATAGTAACCTACCAGCATTTCGGAGTTTAATGCAGACGGGGATCAGTCAGCTTAAAGCAAACCAGTTGACCAACGCTGAAAACAGCTTTACCCGTGCACAGCGCCTAGCACCCAAATCATCGGCTGTGTATTTCTATTTGGCACAAGTCGCATTGAAAAAAAACCAACCCCGTAAGGCAGAGGCTATGGCACGTCGTGGCCTTAGTGTGTCGCAAGACACCAGCCGTAGACGCGCACTATGGCAAATCATCTTGCAATCAGGACAAGCACAAGGCAATTCACGTGTGATTAGTGAGGCGAAACAAGCCTTGCGCTAATAACATAGTAGATCTAGCAGCATGTCTGAGTGAATAGGTTTCAAGTTTACAACCTATTCACTTTTTGTATTCTCTACATTCATAATTCATCCAAAATATATATTTATTTTTAATTTAGCTTAAGGTTATCGTTATGGCATGGCAACAACTACATTTACAATGTGAAAAAGCAAACGTCGATTTGGCTGAGGCATTGCTACTAGAAGCAGGTGCACTATCCATCGCCTTAGATGACGCTGGTGACCAACCTTTATTTGAACCATTACCAGGTGAGTCTCCATTATGGGATGAGGTCATACTTACAGGACTGTTTGATGCCACGACCGATGCTGGCAGTCGCCAAGCTGTCGAGAAATTAAGCCATGAAATCGCAGCACAAGTACAAGCCACTCGTATTTGGTTAAGTGCTGTCGATGACAAAGACTGGGAACGTGAATGGATGAACAACTATCATCCAATAGAATGTGCCAATAATCTATGGATTGTACCCAACTGGATAACACCACCCAATCCTGAAGCCACTAATATCATTATGGATCCAGGTTTGGCTTTTGGTACCGGCTATCATGCCACTACTCGCTTATGTCTAGATTGGTTAACGGAGCAAGAGATAAAAGATAAAGTGGTTATTGATTATGGCTGCGGCTCAGGGATTTTAGGTATCGCTGCTTTACTGTTAGGTGCACGTAAAGTTTATGCGGTTGATATCGACCCACAAGCGGTACTAGCTACCAATCAAAATGCAGCACGCAATCATGTCGATGATCGTTTGCAAGCTTTTTTACCAGAAGAGTTTACCGATTATTGCTCGCAAAATGATGTTATTCCAGTCGATATCATTGTAGCCAATATCTTAGCAAAACCCCTCATTGGCTTAGCACCTTACTTTGCTACTTTAATTGCACAAAAAGGTCGTATTGTTTTAGCAGGACTGATCGAGTCACAAACAGATGAAGTGACTGCTGCTTACCAACCTTACTTTGCGCTTGATGCAAAGCATGCTTTTACATCACAAGAAGACCAACATTGGCAACGTTTATCTGGTACATTTACAGGCTAGCAACATTTAATTACATCTGTTACGATAGAGGGCAGTCAGATATTATGTGTTTGATGCCACTCTATTCTTGCCCATGACTCGCAGCCTTTAAGAGCTTTTCAACAACTCTCTTAGCGTCATAGGCGACCTTTATTGAGTGGCGAATCGGTATTGATAACCATACTTTTTTGGATTCGACCCTATGACCACGCCCATAAAAACTCAGTGTCCTCATTGCAAAGCTTGCTTTAAAATACAACCAACCCAGTTAAATAAAGCAAACGCCACTGTAAGCTGCAATCAATGCCAACAGAGTTTTTTGGTAAACAAAAATCTTGTTGTGACGTCTGATACCACCACAGCACCTAATCAAGCAGACACCGTGAAAACTGATATTAATAATAAAAATGGCTCAAACGACTCTAAATCTTCACTCAATAAACAACGTCCAAAGAAACCTTCTTCTGATATATTAATCTATGACGACATGGATGCCTATGAGCCAGAAGAAACCCCTTTAGAGTATGATTCTTTAGAGAGTATGGATGCATGGCTAGATCAAATAAATAATGCATCTACCCCTTCGGCTAATGAACCCTCAAAGAGCGCATCTGACACTATCAATCAAAGCACCAGTTCAGTAGTATCAAATGATATTCATGCCAATGTTGATGAAAAGAACAACGACTTATGGCTCGAAAAACTGCTCAAAGACCAAAACAAACATGAAGACATGCCACAGGATGATACAGACCTGTCTCGACTATTGCTCGATATGGGTGTGCCTCTCAAAGATGAAGATAAAGCCCTTAACGAACGTAGAAGAAAAACACAGGAAAGCTTCATACCAACGCCGAAAAAACGTTCAGCAGCATCGCTATTGTGGATACTTGGATGCTTGGTATTGGCGCTACTACTTTTTGCACAGTATGTCATTTTCAACTTAGAAACCTTAGTAAAAAACCCTGCTTATGCTGAAAGGCTACAAGCAATATGTTCAGCAGCTGCTTGCAGTTTGCCGAATGCTGACATAAATGCTTGGACAATTACTAATACCACTCATAAATCCAGTCAAATAAAAAGGTCTGGAAAATTCAGCGATATTAGCGCTACATTAAGTAATCAAAGCGCAAATACACAGCTATATCCGAGTGTTAAAGTCAGTGTATATGGTGAAAATGAACTAATTGGTGAGTTTATCGCTGATCCAGGTGACTATTTATTAAGCAAACAAAGCCAACTGGCTGCAGAGAGTAGCCGCAATATACTTTTTACTGTGCCTGTTTCTAATGCAAAAATTCGTGACATTAGCGTAAGCCATGTATATTAGGGCCTATTTTTGGTTCAAACGATAGTCATCATCTAACTGGACTGAATGTGGCCAAAAATCGTCAAATAGTTGGTCGATATCTCGATATTACCTACGCTATCTTTCTCGTTTGATGACAGTTTTTTCCATTTTTGCAATGAGGACAAGCTCTATAGTCAGGGCAATTCAAAAGTAATACAGACAGCCAACTGTAGATTGTACGTTTAAGTATAGTCGATCCACTATAAAACAAACACAGCGATACTGGATGCATTTTGCGTCGCCTCTGTCTGCGCAGGCACAGCAAGCAAGGAAAATGTATGCCTATATCGCATGGTTACATTTGTATCTTTTTTATTTAGGACTGACTATAGGGTAACGCCATAATATTTTTATAGTGGCATGACTATACTGCAAAACTAACTGTCAATCTATCAGTGCCAAATGATATTAATTTGATATAATACCTCAATATCTTATGGTTTGATTCTCACCAATCCCAAGGACATTATCTTATGGCACCTCATGCACAGCATTATGCGCCTCATTTTGCTACAAGCTCTGAGCATCCTGCCGACTATAATAAAGAAAACCACCCTCATTATTCTCAGCACCGTCTTAGCAGCTCAGAAGATGGCTATGCGAACCATGCGCACGAGCCACTACGGGTGCATGTTGAACGCGTGGTACGGCAGTATTTTACGATGCTAGGCGATGAGATACCCACCGACTTATACGATCTAATCTTAAAACAAGTAGAAGAGCCACTGTTATCCGTTGTCCTTGAAAAAACTCGTGGCAATCAAACCAAATGTGCGCAAATCCTAGGTCTCAACCGCGGTACTTTACGCAAAAAACTCAAAACTTATGACTTAATGTAGCCCAAGCTCCATGAGTACACTTATCTTCACTGACCCTCATTATGCACGGCAATTTAATATTCGTGACATTATCTATCCTGATACTGTCTACAATAATTGTCTTGATCACCTTGCCAGACGTTTACGTCAGGCTTTTTTTATGGAAGTTTTTTTATGAGTACTACCCCACTTGCTCTATTATCGGTCTCCGATAAAACTAATATTGTTGAATTTGCTCAAGGCCTTATCAAAGCAGGTTTTGGCCTACTGTCTACTGGCGGGACTTATCGACTGCTCACAGAAAACAACGTCGCTGTCACCGAAGTCTCAGACTATACTGGTTTCCCTGAAATGATGGATGGTCGTGTAAAAACGCTACACCCTAAAATCCATGGTGGTATCTTAGGGCGCCGCGGTACAGACGATGCTGTCATGAGCGAACACGCCATTGAGCGCATTGATTTGGTGGTAGTAAATTTATATCCATTTGCTGAAACCATTGCTCGTGCTGATGTGACTATGAATGACGCTATCGAAAATATCGATATTGGCGGCCCTACTATGGTACGTTCGGCTGCAAAAAACCACGCCCATGTGGGTATCGTCACTGATCCAACAGATTACGATCGCATCCTGACTGCTTTAGGCGATAGCACCAAACTGACCTCTGCTCTACGCTATGACTTAGCAGTTAAAGCTTTCGAACATACAGCCCAATACGATGGCATGATTGCCAACTTCTTAGGTAGCCGTGTGAACGAAAACCAAGAACCAGAAAATTTCTCGCGTACATTCAATGTGCAGCTTGAGAAAGCACAAGACTTACGCTACGGCGAAAACCCACATCAAAACGCTGCTTTCTACATCGAAAACCAACCTCTAAAGAGCCAACAGGCTTCTATAGCGACTGCTAAGCAGCTACAAGGTAAAGCACTCTCTTATAACAATATCGCTGACACTGATGCAGCTCTTGAATGCGTTAAAGCTTTCAGCACTCCAGCTTGTGTCATCGTAAAACACGCCAACCCTTGTGGTGTCGCGGTTGACAATGACCAAGTAGTTGCCTATAACACTGCATTTAGCACCGATCCTGAGTCTTCATTTGGTGGTATTATCGCCTTCAACCGCCCATTAACACTTGCAGCGGCAAAAGCCATTATCGACAATCAATTTGTAGAAGTGATTATTGCGCCTAGTATCGAAGATGGTGTGCTCGAAGCAACTGCTGCTAAGAAAAACGTACGTGTATTGGTATGCGGTGAGCTACCAGCACCAAATCAACGTGACTCTCAACTTGACTATAAGCGCGTCAACGGCGGCTTACTAGTTCAAGAACAAGATCTTGGTTTAATTACGGCTAACGATTTAAAAATCGTCACAGACGTACAACCAACTGAAGCACAAATTGCTGATCTATTGTTCAGCTGGAATGTGGCCAAATACGTTAAATCTAACGCCATTGTCTATGCTAAAGGACAGCGCACGATCGGTGTGGGCGCAGGTCAGATGAGCCGCGTTAACTCAGCTCGTATCGCTGCTATAAAAGCAGAGCATGCTGGATTAGCGACTGAAGGCGCTGTGATGGCATCAGACGCTTTCTTCCCATTCCGTGATGGTATCGATAACGCTGCTGCAGTAGGCATCTCTGCTATCATCCAGCCAGGTGGCTCTATGCGTGACGACGAAACCATTGCTGCAGCAAATGAGCATGGTATCGCGATGGTCTTCACTGGTATGCGCCATTTCCGCCATTAAGAAACCAGAGTCCACGTCATACGCAATAAGACTGACGTGGATAGTACGAGCATAAAAAAGCCACTGTAGATATATCTACAGTGGCTTTTTTTGTACTTATCAATACTTAGCTTAACGCCCTTGCGCATTCGCTACATTGGCGTCATTGATCTCAACTTTATATACCAAACGTAGATAATCCAGATAATCTTGCAGTTGATCTTGACCCAAATTATCCCGAATAATAGTCGCCGTTTGCGCACGTTGGTCATCAGTCAATTGAGACTGCGGTTCTGTTTTAATACGATCACCAACCAGTAGAGTAGCACCTATTTCAGTCTCACTCGCGATAGCAACGACACCATTGTTAGCAGCTTGCTGACTAAACGCCAATCCGCGCTCTTTTTCTGTCAATAATGGTGTTTGACGATTTACTGTACCTAATGCCTGAAGTGCAACTGGTTGCTGACTAATATCAGCTGGAATCTTAATACCAGTGGCCAGTGCTTTGGCTTCTTTTAGTGCCAATGCTGTGGCTTTTTGCTGACGTAGTATCTGTGTCACTCTTGGCGTGGCAGCTTCTAAAGTCAGCGTCTTAGTAGGACGGTAGTTACTTGGTTGCACCCATACTGTTCCAGCACCTACTTCAATACCGGCAGTCACAGCCTGATCCTGAAGGGTAAATTCATCAAATGCTTGCTTAATCACTGCTGGTTGAGGCAATACTGAGCTATTATTCTCTTTACGATAATCTTTGATGCTTTTCAATGTCACGTTCTCTTGCTCAGCGATATCTTCGATACTAAATCCATCTGCTGCCATATCATTAATCGCTGTCACTTTATCCGCATACATCTCTTGACGCTTATACTCTGTCGCTTGAGCCGTTAACTCATCACGCATGCTTTCTAGCGTTGGTATGGCGCTACCATTATCTTCAGTAACCGTAAATATCTGATAACCAAAACTGGTCTTAACAGGAGTTGTCACATCGCCAACACTCAGTCCTTTTAAGGCATCTTCAACGGCTACTGCGTCATTACCAAATACCGAAGGGTTAAAGCGACCGATAGCACCACCTGTTTCTCCTGATGGGTCATCTGACTCTGATTTTGCTAAGGCGACAAAAGACTCTCCATTATCTAGACGAGTTTTAATCTGATCTGCTCTTGCTTTAGCATCATCACCGGTTAATAGAATTTGACTGATTTGACGCTCATCAACGATTGCTTGCTCTTGCTTGTAAGCCTCATATTGCTGCTGCAAATCTTCTGTCGTAATGTCAGTTACCTGAATAGTTTGAGGGCTGAGTTGCAGATAAGCCAAATCTACCATTGCCGCACTTTTGAGTGTCTCTTTATTGGCATCATAATAAGTTTGGATATCACCCTCACTTACGTTAACCTGATCCGTATAATCTTGCCAATTAAAACGGTACAACCAGATATTGCGCGACTCAAGCTGCAGGTCAATTAATTGACTGACCGCTTGCATGGGATATACTGCAGTACTAACGATACTGGCATTGAGCTGGTCCAGACTGAGCTGATTACGAAACTCAGCAAACAGTTGGTTCTTCGTCATATTGCGCTGACGCAAAAAGCTGGCAAATTGATCGTTAGAAAAGTTACCGTCAGCATCCTGAAAAACCTCTTCTTGACGCAATAAACGATTAATTGTGTCATCAGAGACGGTCATACCCAACTTGCCAGCTTGCTGCTCTAGTAGCGTACGATCAATCAGACCTTTTAATACCTGCTCATGCAACACATCTTCATTTAATAAGCTGGCATCATCAACTTGTTCTAATACCTCAGTACGACGGCTATTGACAGCAGACTGATATTGAGTCAGTCCTACGCTTGCATCACCTACCTGAGCAACTTGGTTAGGATCTACTCCGGCGCCCAAATAGCTTTCGATACCCAATAGAGCGAGCGGCGATAGGCATAAAATCAATAAAATGCGACCTGGCCAGGTTTTTAAAAAATCGCGCAACTTATCCATAGTTATCTCTGCTTTATTAACCTATATTGATGAAAAACCATTGTAATATTAATATGAAAATCAATGCTATTTAAACTGGCAATGGTAGGAACGCGTGCATTTGATATAAAAAACAAGGCGAATCAAAGTTACCTCATCTAAACAACGCATCTATCGCGCGCGCCCTATGATACGTGATTTTTGATGCAGACTCAAAATATTCACGCTGCATGCTACAAACTATCGCAATAAAAAAAGCACCTAGATATTAGGTGCTTTTTGACAATGTATATTATAGCTTAAAGCGATACGATACATCATCTATTATTTCACTATTTACAGACCTTACTTTGTCGTATATCACGTCATCATACAATGTCTGCTTATAATAAAACGGCTTAGTTCAAGCGCTCTTTTAAGTTTTTGCCAGCTTTGAAGCTTGGTACTTTGCTTGCTGGAATGCTAAGCTCTTCACCAGTCTTAGGGTTACGGCCAGTACGGGCTTTACGGTCTTTTACACTAAAAGTACCAAAACCAACTAATGAGATGCTATCGCCAGCTTCTAGCGCTTCACCAACACTTTCCATAACAGCATTCAATGCATCACCAGCTTGGGTTTTATTTAGACCACTTTTGTCTGCGATGCTATCGATTAATTCTGACTTATTCATAAAATTTCCTTCAAGTTTAAGGGGGATAATAAACGCTCACGCCAAGCATTTTAACGCTCTCATAGCATTTAAGCAATAAAAACCGCCTGATTAACGTACTAACAGGTCTCGCTTTGTTATCGTCTTTATATCAAGGCAGCATAAGGAGCGCAAGCGATTTTACATATTTTTGTCTACTGTACTACGTATTTGACACTCAATGTTACGCAAAGTATCTGCAATTGCTCTATCAATGCTTAATATTAGAGAGACTTGGTTGTCTTTGAAATAGCTGACTATATGCCGTCCTCTCGAGTCAAAGACTTAGCAGCTAATACTAATACATTATCAGTCATAAATACCAGTGTCTTTGTTGACTTGTAAATTGTAAAGTAATAACTTAAGCACTGACAGAAACTAGCGTTACTTTTTATTATAAAGACGTTACTATAGGCAAAATATCACTGCACATTGACAGTCGAACGATATATTTCAGATGTGTTGTGACGCTTGTTTATCTCTAATTTTTAATGCAATACATACAAAAACGGACTATCTACATGAAGCGTTCTACGTTGTCTCACTCTTTTTCTAATATCGTTCTGATGTTCACCGAGTCGGCGTTGACATTATTGTTACGTTTAGATCCTGAACTACGTAAAGCCGCTTATCCCCTTGCTAAGCAGGGTACTGTCGTCGCACTACGCTTATATTTACCTCATGCTGAAATTTTTGCTACTTTTAGTACCAAAGGCGTGTTATTAGATGCGCAGTTACCAGTGGGACGCAGTGAGCCTGATGTCGTCATCAATGCCTATAGTATCCAGGTCATCAATGCCATTACCACACACGACAGTGAAACCACTGAAAAATTACAAATGCGCGGGGAATCCGTGCAAGTACAGCTGGTTAAACAGTTCATTATGCAGCTCGGAGTTGCCAGCTTGATTCAAGGTTTGGTTAAGAAATTTAAAGGCGGCAAAGGTAAGTCTAAACCTACCGAAGCTGAAACCGAAGAAAAAAAGGAAAACTACAAATTACGTATTAAAGAACAACAAACCCAAATCAATACCCTAACCATGAAAAATCGTGAGCTTGAAACCACGACCAAAGAATTACAAAGCAAGCAAAAAACACTTATTATCGTAACCATCGCTGCACTTATTATCATGATTATCGCAATCACTGCATTATTGATTAGCTGATTTAGCTCACTTAACCCGACGCTATGGCTTTTTTATGAGTGAAACATGGTGCATATTCAGTCATCATATATTTGACTCACTATAAAAAAAATACAGCAACACTGGGTGCATTTTGCGTAGGCTTTGTTTCCGCAGTCATAGCAAGGAAGATGTATGCCAGTATCACATGGTTGTATGGGTGCCTCCTTTATTTAACATTGATAACAATGTTCAACCTACCTTTGATTCAGCCAATGGTCATTTAAATGGGTTGACCTTTACTACGCACAACCTGATTTCCACCCTCCTCTCCGACCATTGTTTTTATCAATCACCATTGTTTTTATCAATCATAGTAATAAGATTGATTAACCATTCAACCACATTTTAATCTTGACTAATTTACTCAGGATTAAGTATAATTACCTTAATCGTTGCACACATCGGGTTAACCATCTGTTGTTTAATAGCGATAAGACACAACTTAGCTATTCAGAATTTATATCAGCAACTTATACATTGATATAAGTTATGACAAATATCATTCCGCTAAGATCGTTGTTAAATAAAAATAATGTAAAAGTTTGGAGATAACACATGCGTTTGACTACTCGAGGCAGATATGCCGTTACTGCGTTACTAGATTTGGCATTACAAACTAGCCAACAAGAAAACGCAGTATCTTTATCTGATATCGCTCAACGGCAATCGATTTCTATCTCTTACCTTGAACAACTATTCTCCAAACTTCGCAAACGTGGACTTGTTACCAGTATTCGTGGTGCCGCAGGTGGTTACTATTTAGCCAAGCCATTACATGAAATAGATGTCATGAGCATCATATCAGCCGTCGATGAGTCAGTTAATGCGATGCAGTGTGAAGGACGCGGTGATTGTCAAGGTGGTACAATGTGCCTAACCCATGATTTGTGGTGTGCACTGTCCAATCATATCGAACAGTACTTGAATAATATAACATTAGCACAATTATTAGACATGGAAAATGTGCAGTCGGTCTCAGAACGCCAGCATAGCTCTACTAAAGAGATTTCCATAAAAGATATAAATACTATTACTCTATCGAACAGCGAGGCAAACCCAGCATGAGCCAACATAACAACCTTATATACTTAGATTATGCCGCCACTACACCAGTTGCTAAGTCAGTTGCTGCCAAAATGAGCGAGTATTTGACTGTAGATGGTGTCTTTGGCAACCCGGCCTCACGCTCGCATGGCTATGGCTGGCAAGCAGAAGAAGCAGTAGAAACGGCGCGTCAGCAAGTGGCTGAAGTTATCCATGCCGATCCACGCGAAATCGTTTTTACTTCAGGTGCAACTGAATCTGACAACCTAGCTATTAAAGGCGCTGCACACTTTTATCAGTCTCGTGGTAAGCACATCATCACCAGCAAAATTGAACATAAAGCAGTACTAGATACTTGCCGTGAGCTTGAGCAAGAAGGTTTTGAGATTACTTATCTTGAGCCACAGCCAAGCACTGGTCTTATTTTGCCAGAGCAAGTGAAAGCAGCATTACGCGATGATACCATTCTAGTGTCGTTGATGATGGTAAACAACGAGCTTGGTACAATTACTGATGTTGCCGCAATTGGTGAAATCACTCGTGAAGCTGGTGTCGTATTCCATGTCGATGGCGCACAATCTGTAGGCAAAATATCTGTTAATCTTGAAGAGATGAAAGTGGATTTAATGAGCTTTTCAGGCCATAAAGCATACGGCCCTAAAGGTATTGGCGCATTATTTGTTCGTCGCAAGCCACGTATTCGTTTGAAAGCAGAGCAACATGGTGGTGGTCATGAGCGTGGTATGCGTTCAGGTACTTTGCCAACGCATCAGATCGTTGGTTTAGGAGCAGCATTTGCTTTAGCCAATGAGCGCTATGAAGAAGACCATGCACACGCAGCTGAATTACGTCAACGACTTTGGGATGGCCTACAAGACATCGAAGAGATTTACTTGAATGGTGATCTTGAAAATAGCGTACCTAATATTGTAAATATCAGCTTCAACTTTGTTGAAGGTGAGTCGCTCATGATGTCACTTAAAGACCTCGCTGTATCTTCAGGATCAGCCTGTACATCAGCGACGCTTGAGCCATCATATGTACTACGTGCTATTGGTCGTCCAGACGAATTGGCACATAGCTCTATTCGCTTTAGCTTTGGCCGTTATACGACTGATGAAGACATCGATACTGTTATCAAACAGATGCACGAAGCCGTTGATAAATTACGTGCCTTATCACCACTTTGGGATATGTACCAAGAAGGTGTTGATTTAAATTCAGTGGAATGGGCTGAACACTAAAGCCACCGCAAACAACGATATGGTTATCTAATAATAACCATTAAACGATTGATCAGACAATTAAAATTAAGTGTTTGACCCCAATTACCAATGAGTGGAGCACCTTAAAGCAATTAGCACTGCTCATTATCTAACTAGGAGAAAACCCCATGGCCTATAGCGACCAAGTTATTGATCATTACGAAAATCCACGCAACGTTGGCAACCTTGACAAAAACGCTAAAAACGTTGGTACTGGTATGGTTGGTGCCCCAGCCTGTGGTGATGTAATGCGCTTACAAATTCAAGTCGATGATAACGGTATCATTGAAGATGCTCGCTTCAAAACTTACGGCTGCGGTTCAGCCATTGCTTCAAGCTCACTTGTTACCGAGTGGCTCAAAGGCAAAAGCCTGGATCAAGCTGGTGAAATCAAGAATAGTCACATTGCTGAAGAATTGGCACTACCACCAGTAAAAGTACATTGTTCTGTACTTGCAGAAGATGCTATTAAAGCCGCTATTAGCGACTATCAAGGTAAGCATGGCGCAGCAGTAGTAACCGAAGAAGCTACTATCTAAGCTGAACCTACTAGTCTGTATGTGGTGCTAGATTGGCCACGTACGGTAGCAGTAATACGTTAAAAACAGCTACTGACGCTAAAGAGGTGACAATGACACTTATGTAATTGTCACCTTTTATTTTCTACTTGAATTTCTTGATAGTCGCTAGCATATTACTTTGGCAAACTCATGATTTTGATTGCCAGTGTACACATATTTTGATATTTATGATTAATAGTCAATGGGAGTTGGCATGATAGAAATGACAGAACGCGCCGCTCAGCATGTTCGAGACTTTTTGGACAATCGCGGTAAAGGCGAAGGCATTCGAGTGGGTATTCGTACAGCAGGATGCTCTGGGTTGGCTTATGTCTTAGAATTTGTAGACACACCTGACGAAAATGACACACGCTATGAAAGCCGTGGTGTTAGCATCTTTATTGATCCTAAAAGCTTAGTATATTTAGATGGTTTGCTGATGGACTACGAAAAAGAAGGTCTTAACGAAGGCTTTAAATTCAGTAACCCTAACCAAAAAGGCGAATGTGGTTGTGGTGAATCGTTCACGGTCTAATGGTTTATATCTTCCAATATTGATGCCCAAATAACGGCAAACAGTTTACATCGTAAACTCAGTTATAAAACATCAGCCAAACAGACCTTTTTAAACAAATAAAAAAGCAAGGCGTATGATATGACAGACATTACACCAGAAACACAGTTTGATAACTTCTTTGCCTTATTTGAGCAGCCAGTACAGTTTGAAGTTAATCAAGACAGTCTCGATCAACATTTACGCCTGCTACAAAAACGTTATCACCCTGATAATGTCGCCAAAAATCAGACAAATATTATCCAAGCACAGCTAAAGTCTGAAAAATATTCAGCACTGATCAATCAAGCTTATCAAACACTAAGCTCACCTGATAGTCGTGCGAGTTATCTATTAGACATAGCAAATCAAGCTCAAAATCTAGAACATTCAATCGCAGACTTAGACTTCTTAGAAGACGCTATGGAAATGCGTATGGACTTAGATGAAGCCACCGAAGATAAAAATCGTCTAACTTTACAGCAGTTACATCCGCAAATTACAGAGCGCTTAGCTAACCAGTCGCAACGATTTAATGACGCTTACCAGACACAAAGCTGGAATACGGCGATTGATGCAACACAAAAACTAAAGTTCTTAGTAAAGCTAGATGCTGATGTCACTACTGCTCTTGATGAAGTAGCAACAGCAGAGCATCAAGACGATGATGACTTATATGTTTAGCTATCTGCAAGTTGCGCCTCTTATCCATAAACTAGAGTCGAATACCGATTTCTAAATATTTGGCTAAAATAGCAGTAGCAATCTCTTATCTCAGAACTGTGAGCCGTTACTCTTTTCTATTTGCAGAGTAGACTAACTATAGTCGAAGCAATGTAAGGTTGATACAAAACAACCAAACACAGAGGATATGGCTGTACAATAAATGAGATTGAAACCGTACCAAGTTACACATGCGTTGATTATAGTCATTGGACTACCCTAGTGCATACATACGCTGCACTGACTCCATTTCACTTATTCATTTTATCTCTGAGTTATTTTATGTCTTTATTGCAAATTGCTGAACCCAATCAAAGCGCCCAACCTCACCAGCATCGTTTTGGTATAGGTATCGATCTTGGTACCACACGATCATTGGTCGCTGTGGTACGTTCAGGTAAGGCACAAGTTTTAGAGGCAGGCGTAGCGACAGATACATTATTACCATCTGTTGTCTACTATCCAAGCACAGGTAAGCCATTAGTTGGCTATGATGCCCTAGCCCATTTAGCAGATGATCCAAAAAATACAATCGTCTCGGCTAAACGCTTTATGGGTCGTAGCCAAGCTGACATCAAATTTTCTCATCCTTATGAGTTAAGTGGCAGCACGGATGATATGCCTACATTTGTGACTGCTCAAGGCGAAGTATCTCCTGTGGAAGTATCAGCCCATATATTAGCCACTCTTGAACAACGTGCAGCGAGTGCATTGCCTGCAGATAGTATCGAAGGTGCTGTTATTACCGTACCTGCTTACTTTGATGAAGCCCAACGTCAAGCGACTAAAGATGCAGCTCAAGCAGCTGGCATCAAAGTTTTACGTTTATTAAACGAACCCACCGCTGCTGCCGTTGCTTATGGTCTTGATCAATCTGCAGAAGCAAGCGAAAAAGAAAGCTATTATTTAATTTACGATTTGGGTGGCGGTACGTTTGATGTTTCTATCTTAAAATTGACAGATGGTGTCTTTGAAGTATTGGCCACTGGTGGTAACAGTGCATTAGGCGGTGATGATATCGATCGTCTCATAACCAACTGGCTTATTAAGCAATTGAATATCGACCCTAAAAAGGTAAGTCTTCATGATAAGTCAATATTGGCGCAACAAGCCAAAGCTTATAAACAGGCACTGACGGATAGTGAACAAGTCGATATCGACATCACAGTCAATAATCAGTCTTATCAAGGTGTATTGAGCCGTGTAGATTTACTGACTATTATAGAGCCTGTTAGCCGCCGTACGTTAAGCGTTTGCGAGCAAGTACTGCGTGATGCCAAACTCTCTAATACTGATTTGGATGAAGTTATCTTAGTTGGCGGCTCTACTCGTATGCCCGCTATTCAGCAAGTCGTGACTGATTTTTTTGCCAAACAGCCCTTATGCCGTCTTAATCCAGATGAAGTAGTCGCCCTAGGCGCCGCACAAACTGCACACCAATTGGTTAATGGCGATGGTGACAACAACCTACTGTTGTTAGACGTGACACCTCTCTCGCTTGGTCTTGAAACCATGGGTGGCCTAGTGGAAGTACTGATACCCCGCAATACCCCTATTCCTGTTAAAAAACGTCAAGTATTTACCACGTATCAAGATGGTCAGACAGGTATGGTGATTCATATAGTACAGGGCGAGCGCGAAACCGTAGATAATTGCCGCTCACTTGGCCGATTTGAGCTGTATGGTATTCCAACAATGAAAGCTGGATTTGCTCGTATTGAAGTCACTTTTAGTATTGATGCAAATGGTCAGCTAACTGTCAGTGCACAAGAAACGACAACCAAAACAGAAAGTAAAATTGAGATTGTACCTTCTTATGGTTTATCAGACGAACAGAAAGAGCAGTTATTGATTGCTGGCTTTAAGTATGCCGAAGAAGATAAAAATGCACGCTCTTTAATTGAGACCAAAGTAGAAGCTGAACGCGAAGTACTTGCGCTAGAGTCTGCACTTCACGAGTTTGCAGCATTACTATCTCCTGAAGAACAAAATGCATTGTCTGAGAAAATACAAGTGTTAAAAACAGCGCTAGGCACTGATGATCTAGCTGTTATTGAAACACAACAGGCACAGCTTAAGCCTCATAGTGATAATTTTGCATCCCGTATCATGAATCAAAGCGTTAAAACCAGTATGGCTGGCACTAGTGCCCAAGATTGGTAGACAGATACACCCAGTAATACATATATTTAAAAATATAGCTGTTCAATGATACTAAACACAACTATTACACTTTTTATTTCTTTAAATTGATTAGCCTCGGAAAGACGATTTATGCCAAAAATTACTGTACTACCCCATCACGAAATTTGCCCTGACGGCGCCGAAGTCGAACTAGAGGCAGGAAGCAACCTGTGCAAAGCATTAGTAGAAAAAGGCATTAAAATTGAACATGCCTGTGAGATGTCAAAAGCCTGCACAACCTGTCATGTGGTCGTACGTAAAGGCTTTAATAGTCTAGAAGAGATGGATGATATCGAAGCGGATTTGTTAGACCGTGCTTGGGGATTAGAACCTGATTCACGCTTATCTTGTCAGGTAATACTCGATGATGAAGACTTAACCATCGAAGTACCTAAATATACGCTAAACCACGCTAAAGAAAACCATTAGGCACGCATTAATAATGCACTTCTTTACTATCAGATTAAAAAGCCAACTATCATCATGGTAGTTGGCTTTTTTGCACTTCGTTTGAAAGACTACTTACGTATCAGCCACTTAAATAATACTTTTGGCTTTGGCTACTATTTCCTAAAAGTCTAATGACGATTAATGTCATTGTGTTTGTCCTCTGCAACATTATCAGTGACCGCTTTTTCTTTCTCTTGTTCAATACGCTCTAATGCAAAGTTTAGTCGTGTTCTAATATCTTGATAATCGTTATAATCCATGTCTTTAAAATTTAAATGTAAATTAAATCCAGGTAGTGTGTAATCAACCCACTTTGACAGATGGACTTTATCAATATCAGGATCAAACACTCGCCATGCATGTACTTTACTATCAAATCCTTTTAGCTGAAATGCCCCTGCATGCTGACACTCATAATTATGACAAATATAGTCGTACGTACTTTCGCTGATCAATATCTCATCCTTCCCAGCACTCGACTCTAACCTTGCGGCCAGATTGGCTTCCTTACCGATTAAGGTATAGCTGAGCCGGTTCTTACTGCCAAAATTACCCACATGACAATACCCTGTGGTAATACCCATACGTATATACAAACCCTCAAAACCCATCAGACGCCACTTCTGTCTTAACGTTCGCATTTCACGACGCATGTCTATCGCCATGGCAATACAGTCCAAGGCATCTTGCCGCGCACCTTGGCTATTAGGCTCACCAAAAAAGCATACCATACCATCACCAATGAACTTATCAAGCACTGCTCCATGCTTATTGGCAATCATAGTCATACAATGCATATAAGTATTTAAAATATCAGCCAAATTATCAGAACTCAGACTGTCAGACAATTCCGTAAAACCAACGATATCTGAGAACATAATAGTCAGCTTAGCACGTTTATTAGAGACAGCCACGGGAACATCAGACTGTACAATCGGCTCCCAAATCTGCGGTGGAATAAAACGTGTTAGCTTATTAATGACTGAAACCATCGTAGTCGATCGTCCAGTTGCCTGATTAGCACGTACTTCATAATCAATATATCCTTGATAAATATGCCTGAACTGCCATAGAATAACAACCATACTCGCCAATAAGACCAAAGGCGACAGCCAGCCTTCTTTACAGTCTACACCTGTACCATTCAATGTCACGCTGACATAATAAAAAATGATGATGGCAGCTATCGCTATAATTATCAGCTTAAATCGGTTTTCACGGCCACTGAGAATAATACGTAAGATTATTAGTGCAATTAAGCTAATAGATATTACTGCACAAAACTGTATCGACCCAATAACTGAAGACAATAAAATAATAACAATATTAGACGTCCAAAAGCTGGCTTGGCGACGGTAGTTGTAAATCAAAATCAGTAAACTAGGCAGGACAACAACAACAACCAATGCCATTGCCGTGGCTCTGAAATCAAAATGCCAAGCAAGAAACACAACAGTCATTATCAAAACGAAGACTTCTGGATAGTCAAATCGATAGGCCACTTTATTTTTTAATGGACGATTCGGTGTTGGCGTATCTAGAAAAGGCATATTAAATATTCGCTTAAGAAGAACAGACGATCAGAAAGCCGAGAAGGCATGAGGATAATCGAGAGATAATGGAAATGCAGGACTCACCTTTATAGTTATTTGGATGTAAAAACACTTAGTCAACGTATTATTATACTTTTCAAATATGATAAAAACTATGTCATTGATGGCTAAAAGCCTACCACTTGTCACTCATCTTGCCTTAAAAGTCATATTAATAAAATTATAATATTCATTATCTATACTGACAATAGAAAAGCCAGATAATAAATATCTAGCTTTTTTATACTTAAATGATAATAAATATTCAGTGACGGACTAAAAGGGTCTGTGTAATTAGAAAGACCCTCATTTAAGAAATAACTGAACTACATTTGCCAATCAAACGGCATTTGGTGGTGGCCACGTAGTGCCATCATTAGAGTCTGCTGCATCTGCGCCAATACTTCTTTAGTATAAGGAACAGCGGGAACACCCCATACAGGATTGGGCCATTGCATATCATTTTGATAGCGAACGATATGATGAAAATGTAGCTGCGGCACTTGATTACCCAATGCTGCCACATTCATCTTATCTGCTTGAAAGGTCTTGGCAAGTTGGCTTGACAACCAGCTCGACTCACGTAAAAATTGCGCTTGGTCTGCTTCAGTTAGTTCATACAATTCTTTGATACCTGATACACGGGGGACCAATATCAACCAAGGAAACTGACAATCATTGATCAGACGACAAGTTGATAATGGAAAATCACCTACTAAAAAACTGTCAGCAGCAAGTTTATGATGAAGTTGGAACATAATAACGGTTCTCTTGTTATGAAGCTTAAATAAAAGCGTAGAAAGATTTAATCTTTCTATTTTATCAGTTATCTATCCGATAAAATAGCGCCATCACTCGCATACTGTTACGCATATACATAACTAGACAGGCTCTGCCACCATATGCTCGCTAAAATAGCGTAATAATTCTTGAATCACTGTCACACGCTGTTGTGGTGTTTCGAGTTTATCGGCATGTTGATAACGAATGCCAGACGCACCGTTCATTCGATAACGCTGACCATCTGTCTGAATTAATTTAATGATAGCTAAGGCATCAACGGGCGTATCAGGCGCAAACTCTAGTGTCATGCTATTGCTATTCGCATCAATTTTATTAATTTTCAGTGGTTCTGCTTGTAAACGCAGGCCATGAATGGCGAACAGTTGCTTGGTTTGATCTGGTAGCATACCAAAACGGTCAATCATTTCAGTCCGAATATCCGTCAGCGCCTCTTTATCATCGGCATTACTGATGCGTTTATAAAATAACAAACGTTGATGCACATCATGTAAGTATTCTTCTGGTATCAGTGCAGAGCTGTGTAGATTAATCTCACTGGTGAGTGATAATGGCGTACTCAAATCAGGCTCTTTGCCTGCTTTTATCGCCTTTGTCGCACGCTCTAGCATATCCATATATAAGCTAAAGCCAATCACTTGCATATTTCCACTTTGCTGCTTACCGAGTATCTCACCTGCCCCGCGAATCTCTAAATCCTCACTTGCCAGCATAAACCCTGCGCCCAATGTGTTGGCACGTTCAATCGCATGTAATCGGCGTTTAGCATCGCCTTTTAGACCTTTAATAGAAGGCACAAGTAAATAACAATAAGCCTGGTGATGACTACGACCAACACGGCCACGTAGCTGATGCAACTGAGCCAGACCAAATTTATCAGCACGCTCAATAATAATAGTATTAGAGTTGGGCACATCAATACCCGTTTCGATAATGGTCGAGCATACCAGCACATTAAATTTTTTGTGATAGAACTGCTGCATCACTTGTTCAAGTTGACGCTCTTGCATCTGTCCATGTGCAACACCTACTCGTGCTTCAGGAACCAACTCACGAATGGTCTCTGCCATGCGCTCAATGCTCGCTACATCATTATGTAATAGATAAACCTGTCCACCGCGCAACAACTCACGCAAGATAGCTTCTTTCATCAAGGCTTCTGTCTTTTGCATGACAAAGGTTTTAATCGCCAGACGGCGTGCTGGTGGTGTTGCGATAATCGACATATCACGCATGCCTGACAACGCCATATTAAGCGTTCTAGGGATAGGAGTTGCCGTCATAGACAAGCTATCGACATCGGTCTGAATGGCCTTAATACGCTCTTTATGACGCACACCAAAGCGATGTTCTTCATCGACAATCATGAGACCTAAATTAGAAAATTTTACATCAGGTTGCAATAACTTATGGGTACCAATAACGATATCAACTTTACCCTCTGCTAAATCCGCTAAAACCGTATCTTGATGCTTTTTGCCACCAAATCGTGATAGTGTTTCGATACGTATTGGCCAGTCCGCAAAGCGATCACGGAAATTGTCTTCATGTTGACCTGCCAGCAATGTAGTCGGCACCAATACAGCCACTTGATAGCCTGCACTCACCGCAATAAAAGCGGCGCGCATAGCAACTTCTGTTTTACCGAAACCAACATCGCCGCAGATAAGACGATCCATCGGCTGATTTTGTCTCATGTCTTCGATCACTGCATGGATAGCATTTGCTTGGTCAGGTGTTTCTTCAAACGCAAACTGACTGGCAAATAGATCATATTGTGAAGCATCTATTTTAAAATGAATACCCACTTTGGCTTCGCGCCTTGCTTGCATATTAAGCAATTCAGCTGCGACATCATGAATTTGCTCCAATGCTTTTTGCTTAGCTTTGTCCCATTTACCACTACCAATCTTATGCAGCGGTGCAAGTGCTGGATCGCCGCCGCTATAACGGCTAATCATTTGCAAGTTAGCCACTGGCACATAAATGCTGGCATCATCGTCATATTTAAGATGGATAAACTCTTGATCGCCATCACCCACATCTAACGTAATCAAGCCATTATAACGCCCAACGCCGTGTTCAATATGAACAACAGGACTGCCTGCTGTTATTTCGGTAACACTCTTTACTAAAAATTCTTCTGACACGCCGCTTTGACGACGGCGCCGGGTTTGCAGTACCTGACGACCAAATAGTTGCGTTTCACTAATCAGTACTAGGCGCTCAGGGACATAAACCCCACGTTCAATAGGCGCAACGGTTAGACCAACCTGTGGTAACTTTTTATGACCAGCACCACTCGTTTTGTCTGCTACTAGAAAAGCTTCAAAGCTATCATAGGCTTTAATATCGATTTTACCTTTGAACAGCTCAGTTAGAATCTCACGACGACCAGCTGTTTCGGCAACAATCAATACTGGCGTTGCCGTTTGTGCTTGTCTCTCTAAGAAACCTAACAGCTCAGTAAGCGGCTCAGCTTTTTGATGATTCACTGCTAGCTGCGGCGGTTCTTGGGCGGTTAGGGTGACCACACCTTGTTGTTTATTCGTCGCAACCTCGTCACGAGCACTTAAAATGACACGGGGGTAGTGATTAAGCTGCTCATTAAGGGTATTGGATAACAAGTATAGTAACTCAGGAGCAACGATTGGCTTATCAATATCATGGCGACGCTCTTCATAGCGGCGCTGGATTTGTGACCAATAATCTGCTTGTTTTTCAGTTATCAACTCATCGGTGATAAACAAGGCATCGTTTGGTAAATAAGAGAATAAGCTGCTTTCAGCTTCCCACTCTTTTATGTCAAAAAACAATGGTTGATAGTATTCAAGTCCACTACTAGCAATACCTGCCATCACATCTTTGTGTAGTTCAAACTTACGACTACTGCTATTAGGGAACATCGCGGCAAAATTGGTACGAAAAGTCTCACGCCCTTCATCGAGCGGGAACTCTTTTGCGGGTAATATTTGGAATTGCTGAAGGGGTTTTGAGATGTCTGGCAATTTATGTAGTAGTGATAGTGACTCTTTACCAATATTACTATCATTACCACTCATCATTGACTTGAGGTCATCGACGGTTAATGTACGCTGAGTCTGCGGGTTAAAAAATCGAATCGTCTCAATCTCATCATCGAATAAATCAAGACGCAACGGAAACGGCTGACCCATGGCAAAGATATCAATGATACTACCGCGCACAGCAAACTCACCTGGTTCAAAGACATTATCAACAGCTCGGTAGCCTGCCTTTGCCAATAATCCGCGCTGGGTACTGATATCAAACTGATCTCCCACACTCAAATCAAAATGTTGACCAATCAACCAGCTAGGTGGCGCCACTCGATGCATCAACGCTTGTACTGATATCAGCAATACACCTGATGTTGGCATATCGGTTAATAGGTTGATGCGCTCACTAACAATGTCTTGATGTGGTGACAACTCATCATAAGTCAGTGTCTCCCAATCAGGAAACACATAAGCATCTACCCCGCAAAATGCCAACTCAGTCTCTATCTGATTGAGCTGATTTTGGTCTCGCGTCACCACGACTTTTAGTCGGTCAGCAACATCCCCTATCGATGCCTGCATCAAACTTGCCAGCCATAAACTACTGACGGCTCCATGCACAGGCGCTAACCAACGGCGCTGGGCATTTTGGATAGGAAATAGCTGCTGGTTAATCGGGTCAAACGCGTCAGTCAAAGCAGTGATAGGCATAAAGGATAGGATCAAATTTAAGAGTCAGATAGCTATTATACGAATATTTGCGCAATTACCAAAACTTATGCCGTAACGGTTTGTCACTTCACATTTTACGCATCATTAAGACTCATGATAAAAGATATTTTTTCTAAATTAACGGCCTATCGCTAGCGATGATGCCGTTATTGTCTGCATAAACAAACATGCCTGAAGTTAAGGTTAAATCGCCAAAGCTAATTTCAATATCAGTCTGCCCTTCGTCACGACGGTTCGATTTACGCGGGATACAACCGAGTGCTTTTATCCCAATAGCCATATCCGCCATATCATCCACATCGCGCACACAGCCATATACAATGACACCTGCCCAGCCGTTATCGATTGCCGCCTGCGCAATCATGTCACCTAACAGTGCACAGCGCATCGAACCTCCACCATCGACGACCAATATTTTGCCATTGCCATCTTTATCTCTGCCATCACTATTTAACAATGATTTCACGCGACTGTTATCTTCAAAGCATTTAACAGTCACAATTTCACCGCAAAATTTGTCCTTGCCACCAAAACTATAAAATGACTTGCCTTCAATATTTGGCAAGCAGACCTGCGACTTAGGGTTGGCGTCTAATAAATCACATGTCACAAAATTACTTTTATTCACTGTTTGTGATTCTGGCATCATGTTTGGCATGGTTACACTCCTTGTTATTTGTAATTCAGTGCTACTTTTAAATATTTACTTCATTTTTTACTTAGGCTATTTATTAACGCTAGTCATCGCAAGCATCTGTTTATTTTCGATAATATCAGTCGTTTTGATCGTAGGGCCAGTACGATACTTACTACGTTCGTAGATATCATGCGCGCTCATTACTATTGCACTAGCAACACGTTTAGCGGAAATAGGATGTAGTGACAATGATTCTGAAACAAAAGGTGATATTAGCCTGAAAGCCTTTTGACCAATACTTTCAAGTGGCCGACCTTTATGCTTACCGAGCAGCAATGAAGGACGGAAAATTACGAGCTGTGTAAAACCCAATGATATAATAGACTGTTCAGTCTCAGCTTTGACTCGATTGTATAAAAAACGACTGCGAATATCAGCATTCATGGAGGACAATAAAAAGAAGTTTTCAACCCCTTTATCTTGGCACAATTGAGCAAATCTCACATTATAATCATGGTCAACTTTTCTAAAAGCTTCATCACTACCAGCCTCTTTTTTGGTAGTACCAAGACAACTAAACGCATCAGTCTTACGATCGGCACCAACGCTTGCAAATATTTCAGTTAAGTTGTCAAAATCGTTTACCTGATAAAAACGCATACGGGCATTGATATAGCGTGGTGGACGCCTTGCAATCACAATTAACGTGTCATAAAGCTCACTAAGTTGCTTAACCAGATACTGCCCTACCAGCCCTGTTGCACCAATTACAATTGCTTTTCGCTGCATACCCTATCCATTTATATAGTGTTAAAAATTTTATAGTGATGATAAATCTTGTATTTTATAAGTCCATCACTTTAAGCGGTGCCCCCATTTTAAAAGTAATACTCAGAGTGAGGACTTGCCTTAGTATCATACCTAAATTAATACATAACTGACGGTATTCTATAAAATATATTGTAAAAGTTGTTATCAACCGCCGGGAATTACGAGTCCACCTTAATATTTTTAGGCCTAAATGTGCTACAGAACCCTAATAGCCACTAGAGAAACCGATAATCCATATGCTAGCATAACTTCTTTTACTATTAATCATCAAACTTATTGTTCTAAGCGCAATAATTTGATAAGATAACCGGCTTTACACGTCAACGCTGTTTAATTATTCCAAACAGTTATGGCGATTGCGATGCACTATTAATATTAGATACTTTAATATTAGACATCGATATCATGTTTGACGAGAGGCTGCTCGTCACCGGTGATTGTTAAACTTTTTTACACCCAACATTCATATTTTATCTGTCTTTATCAAGGAGATACGCGTGGCTAATACTGCACAAGCTCGTAAACGCGCCCGTCAAAACACCAAACGTCGTCAGAACTCTGCGTCACAACGCTCTATGGTTCGTACTTACTTAAAACGTGTTGATGCGGCTATCACAGCTAAAGATTATGATGCGGCTACCGAAGCTTACAAAAAAGCGGTACCAGTTCTTGATCGTATGGCTGACAAAGGTATTATTCATAAGAATAAAGCTGCTCGTCGTAAGAGCCGCCTAAACAAAACAATCAAAAGCTTACAAGCTTAAGATTTGTCACGTTTAGACCCTATTACGCTGTAATAGCGTAATAAAAAAGACCTTATCCTAGTGATGAGGTTTTTTTATGCGTGTCTAAAAACTGATACCATTCACAACATTAGAGTTGTAGGGAAAACGGTTGTAAGGAAAACAAGTGCGAAGCCGCTAATCGTACTGTTTGGAATTGGTGTTATAAAGAGAAATTACTCCCATTTTGCTTCTGGTGGTAATAGCAATTTGCTTGGGTGATGTCCTGCTGCACAGTAGCCTTCTAATAGAGTGTGAATTGGACGAGTATAGAGCACACCGCGCCAAACAAAATGGGCACTTGCTTGCTCAAAAGGTTTGTCATCAAACCATAAGAACACCCCTTCCATCATCTTTGGCCAATCATTCCAATCAATTTCAATGACATCGAACATCACCGCTAAAAATGCAGACAGTAAGGTATCATGACTGACCGCAAGCATTAAATGCCCGTGCTGTGGTTGATTCTGATAAAACAGTGACAAAATATCAAGACCACCTTGATAAGCATTTTTAGTACCTTCTAGATTGCCTTTTAAGAATCGATTAATAAAGTTCAGCACACCCACTTCTTTAAATATGGGGTTGGCAATGTCAGGCTCTGTAACTAAACTACCAGGCTCTACCAATAATGACTGGTGCGAAATGTCACGTTTTAAACCAGCCCCTTCTTGCATCAACGCAGCAGTATCAACGCAGCGACCAATCGGGCTTGAGATACTATCGACATCGAGTGAGTATGGTAGATTCCCTCCTAACCAACGTCCCCAAGATTTTGCTAATACACGACCTTTCGGCGTCAGTGGTAACTGATAACTGGCAAAACCATTACCATCCGAACGCTCACGTAGAGAGTGTCTAGTAAAGAGAATCAAACGCTTGTTATCAGGCAATAAGCTGACTGAGGGAATCATACTGTCAGGCAGGTGCGAAGGCGCTGGCGCATTACGAGTGTGACTCATAAGCTTTTCAGCGGGGAGTTGCGAGAGTGTGCTATTCGTATTTTGGCTCATGGTAGCAAGCGTAGCAGATTTTTTGGTAGTAATGAACAAAATATCCGTACAATTGTAATATCCATAGCTTAGATGATATCTAAGGTCTTCACCTAATTACTTAATTACAAACTAGCACCTTATAAACATACGCTAATGGATATCAATGACTCTATCCCATGCAAACTCTAATGCCGTACTACTCACCTCGTTTGGATAAGCACGAGGATTAACAACGACCCGTGTTTTATCAATCTGGTAGTCAAAAGCCTCGTGTGTGTGGCCATGCACCCATAATTCAGGCGCCCATGGCTCTTGCATCCATGCCGAGAAATCACTAACAAAAGCCGCATTACTGGGTAAGGACGCATATTTTTCAGACACAGACAAAGGACTGATACTATGGTGACTCATTACCACTGCTCTTTTGCCCAATTGCTGTGCAGTTATGAGCGACTGTTTCAACCACTGACGTTGTTTTGCATGTAATTGCATGGAGATTTCAGGAGAAAATAATGCATCACCTGCATAAATTTGGGTGTAATCACGCATAAATTTCTTAACTGCTACCATGGTATCTTCATTGGCTTGATACTGGTAATCGGTCCAGAGAGTACAGCCTAAGATCCTGACATCCCCAATATCAACATACTGACACTGCAGTACGCGCAGGCCTTGAGCTAAAACTTCGTCATAGTTATCCCATGTTGCTATTTTTTTATCAAAACCCAGAACATCTTCACCAAAGTATTCATGATTGCCCGTAATAGTAATGAGTGGCACTTGTAAGCGTGCAGCTTGTTCTTGCAGCCATGGCATACCGCTATCGCTGTTTGCTGTATCTCCCGCCACTAATACTACATCTGCGTTCGTTTTAGGAATATGTCCTATCGGATGTGACTGACGAGCATAACTGTCAATATGTAAGTCACTCAAAATTTGTAATTTCATATATGCCAATATCATCAAGTAAACACAAATAGTTTAGCACCTTTTTACTTACCAACAAAAAGTAAAAAGACAGCGAGTTAGGCTGTCTTTTTTTATATCTTGGAGTTACTTTGTGCTATTCACCGTCAGATGCCTTTAAGTATCAACTGCAACTTAGCAGCAGGATTTTCTGCTTGAGTGATGGAGCGTCCAATAACAAGATAGTCTGAACCATCCGTTAATGCTTGTTTCGGTGTACAAATGCGTTTTTGATCATCCGCATTGTCTTCTAGCAAACGAATACCAGGAGTTATTAGTTTGAAGTCTGCTCCACATAAGGCTTTAAGGGCCTTGGCTTCTTGTGCTGAGCAAACCACACCATCAAGCCCAGCTTGCTTAGTCAGTTGTGCCAATCGACTCACTTGTGCATCTAAGCCATCAGTAATGCCTGTTTGCATCAATGCTTCGTTGTCCATAGAGGTCAAAACAGTCACTGCTATCAGTAATGTCTCGTAGCCACCATCTAGCAACCGCTGTTTTGCGAGTGACATGGCTTCAAGGCCTGCACTGGCATGGACGTTTACCATCCATACGCCAAGCTCAGCCGCTGCCAAAACGGCTTGTGCAGTAGTATTGGGAATATCATGAAATTTCAAGTCTAAAAACACATCAAAATTTCGCTGATGTAGTGATTTAACAATCTCAGGACCACAACGAGTAAATAGCTCTTTGCCGACTTTCAGGCGACACAATGCTGGATCCAATTGATCAGCCAGTGCTAAAGACGCCTCCATCGTCATATTATCTAGAGCAACGATGACTGGAGACTTAGTTATATCATTCATAGTTTTGCCATATCAGAGTTCTGAAAGAAGTGTAAATAGTTTAGCCGCAAACTTCTTGTTTATCGTTAATCACGCTTAGATTTAGCAAGCGTAGACCCTTCATCTGAATCATTGACCATGATATCGTCTGTATTCGTTGTCGCAAAGTCATAACCAGACTCATCTAGCGTGGCCGCGTTTGCTTGACGATCAATCACGATATTAGCTTGTTCGACTTGCTCTTTCAGATTCTTATTGAGTTTATGCAAACGAGAAATCTCCCATTTGTTCTGTAAGACACGGAAGATAAGCAATGCCAATAGAATACCAATCACAATACCAAGCATCAAACAAAGTATCAGTAGTAACCCTAAATTCATCGTAGGTGCTTGCGAAAATAATAGATTTACACCGACTTCAGTATTGTTTGTTAACACCAAACCAAGTGAATAAGCAAAGCTCAAAAACAGTAATACAAATAATATAAAACGCATGAGACAGTTACCTCAATTTGGTGTGTTATTTATACTTTTAGGATACAATTTCAAAAAAAGCACAGAGCAAAGCATTTCTTAGAAAATGCTTTGCTCAATGATTAGTATTAACCGTTTGCAACAGTATCATTAACTGCTTCACGTAGTGCTTTACCAGGCTTAAAGTGTGGAATAGCTTTAGCAGGTACTGGCACGCTCTCTCCTGTCTTAGGGTTACGTCCTAGACGGGCACGACGATGATGTAGACAAAAACTGCCAAACCCTCGAACCTCTACTCGACCATCATTGGCTAGAGTATGGGTCATCAAATTTAATATTTCACGCACTGCATCATCGACCACGGTATCAGCCATATTGTCACAGTTCGCACTCAAATTACTAATAAATTCAGACTTGTTAATTGCTTGCTGCATTATTACGCTTGCCTTGTTGATTAATGGATAAAATGATTGTGAGTCAAAAAATGATTCATTTGTCAGCTCGATAGTGACGTTCTGAGATATCGAGTCTTACCTTATACATTTATGAAGTATGAACAGAATAAAAACTGGACTATCCATACACTACTATCGATTTAAATAAGTGGCCACTCACATCTTGTTACTCAATGCTGCAAATGATAACGGATATCACGATAAATGAAAATAAGAGTTTGTCCATATTAGGCAAAAATCTTACTAACCAATCATAATATTAAACGTTATTCATAAAAAAAAGCGACCGGAGTCGCTTTTTTTATTACTTCTGTATCAATAGCTTAGCAGCTTACTGCATTTGCTCTTTGATCAAGTCACCAATAGTTTTTGGTTGTGCGTCAGTTCCTGGAGCAGCAGCAGTAGTGCTTGTGCTGCTTAGTTCTTTAATCGCTTGACGCTCTTCAGCTTCGTCTTTCGCTTTGATAGACAAGTTGATGTTGCGTGTTTTACGATCAACACTAATGATTTTAGCTTCAACGTCATCACCAACAGTTAGATGCTTAGTTGCATCTTCAACGCGGTCACGTTGGATCTCAGAGGCACGTAGATAAGCTTCTACTTCGTCAGCAAGTTCGATAGTAGCACCTTTAGCATCTACTTCTTTTACTTTACCATTAACGATAGCACCACGGTCATTGTTGACTAGGTATTCGTTGAATGGATCAGAGCTTAACTGCTTCACGCCTAGGCTGATACGGTTAGCTTCTGCATCTACTGACAATACCATTGCTTCAACGGTGTCGCCTTTATTGTAGTTACGGATAGCGTCTTCGCCAGTTTCGTTCCAAGAGATATCAGATAGATGAACAAGACCATCAATACCACCGTCTAGACCGATAAAGATACCGAAGTCAGTGATTGATTTGATCGTACCAGTGATTTTATCACCGCGCTCATGTTTCTTATCAAACTCATCCCATGGGTTAGCAAGAGTTTGTTTGATACCTAAGCTGATACGACGACGTTCTTCATCGATATCAAGAATCATTACTTCAACTTCATCGCCCACTTGAACAACTTTTGATGGGTGGATGTTTTTGTTGGTATGATCCATTTCTGATACGTGTACTAGACCTTCAATACCTTCAGAAATCTCAGCAAAACAACCATAATCAGTTAGGTTTGTTACGCGTGCTTTAACAACACTACCTACTGGATAAGTTCCGCCAACGTTATCCCAAGGATCAGTACCAAGTTGTTTTAGACCTAGGCTAACGCGATTGCGCTCACGGTCAAACTTCAATACTTTAACTTTTAGGTCTTGACCAACTTCAACAACTTCTGATGGGTGCTTAATACGGCGCCATGCCATATCAGTGATGTGCAATAGACCATCAATACCGCCAAGATCAACGAATGCGCCGTAATCAGTAAGGTTCTTAACGATACCTTCGATTTCGATGCCTTCTTCAAGCTTGTTCAATAGCTCTTCGCGCTCAGCTGAATTTTCAGCTTCCATAACTGCACGACGGCTAACTACAACGTTGTTACGTTTTTGATCAAGTTTGATAACTTTGAATTCTAGCTCTTTGCCTTCAAGATGCGTCGTATCACGGATAGGACGTACATCTACCAATGAACCTGGTAAGAATGCGCGTACTGAACCGATATCTACAGTGAAACCGCCTTTAACTTTGCTTGAAATGATACCTTTTACGATTTCATCATTATCAGCAATTTTTTCAAGGAAGTTCCAAGTTTCAACACGTTTGGCTTTTTCACGTGATAGCAAGGTTTGACCCATGCCATTATCAACTGCTTCAACCACGACATCAACGCTATCGCCAACTTCAACTTCAAGTTCGCCTTCTTCGCTTAAAAACTCTTCACGAGCGACAATACCTTCAGATTTCAGACCAGTATCAACAGTGATCCAGTCGCTATCGATGGCTACAACAGTACCGGTGATAACCGAGCCACGCTCAATATCCAGACCTGTTTCTTCGATGCTCGCTTCAAATAGTTCAGCAAATGATTCCATTATGTCTACCTTTGTATAGCCGTATCCTGTCCAGCACAGTACGGATCAAATTTATGATTGCATAAAACGAGAATACTGGTTTTATATCTCATGCAGTCATATATAAAAACGTTTGTTGTTAATAAGCGCATTATAGGACAAACTCATTAACAACAACAGTCTTACATTAAAAGACTTATATTTACAGTGCCAAACTCTATCTTTTTCAAGCTACCTAAAAACCCTATCAATTTTCGCAGGTACGATTTTATACCAAAACCCAACCTGATAGCAAAGCTTTTAATGCTTAATATATTGTTTTTATTAACTATTAAAAAATATACCTTTAATCTGACAGTGTTGCTTAACTTGCTCATAAACCGTATCAGCATCTAATGTTGAGCTGTCTAGTAGTAAGGCATCTGCTGCAGGCTTTGATGGTGCCGTTGTACGATTTTCATCACGATCATCACGGGCTTTAATCGTGGTTAAGATTGCGTCAAAATCTGCCGCTTGCCCCGCATTTTTTAGCTGTGCCACACGGCGTTCCGCACGCGCTTTAGCACTGGCCGTTAAAAACACTTTGACATCAGCATCTGGAAACACAACGGTCCCCATATCACGACCATCCGCTACCAATCCTGAGCGAGTTGCCATATCCTGTTGTAATTTTAGCAATGCCTCGCGAACTTTTGGAAATATAGCTATTTGTGATGCATAACCGCCAACGGTTTCATTACGCACTTGCTCACCAACAGCCTCACCATTGACAAGAATATCGATACGCCCTGACTGGTTATTAGGTAAAAATGCAATTTCTAAGCTCTGCGTCAGTTTTAATACAGCTGCCTCATCGATGGCTTGACTGGCATCTGCTGCAATTAATCCCGCTTCGAATGCTTTAAGTCCTACAATACGGTATAAAGCACCTGAGTCGAGCAGCTGATAATTCAATGCTTGGGCTAAACGCCATGTGACTGTACCTTTACCTGCACCACTCGGTCCATCAATACAGATGACTGGGTAACGTAGTGATTGCGCTTGGTCAGTATTATTGTCAGGGCTGACCTCATTAAGTGTAGAATTATCAGATGTAGAAACGGTCATAATGCTCACTTAAATAATAGACAATACTTATACAGCTTACTGTTAGTGATGGATCAATATTTACTTGTTTATCAAATACTTGATAGTAAATATATAATCACATTAACAAATAGGGCAATATTATAGCAAAGAAACCATAGCATCACTAGCAGCAAGACACTTATCTTGTTAATTACTTGTTTTCTCTTTGCTTTTTGCTAATTTTCGACGTTCGCGAAAAAAGGCTTTAAGCATCTGACTACTATGCTTACTACACAGTCCACTATGTACTCGAATATTATGATTATAAAAAGGCTGTATGGATAAATCCATCTGACTACCTACCATACCTGCCCGTGGTTCACTCGCTGCGTATATCAACCTATCAACACGCGCGTGAATCAGTGCCCCAATACACATTGTGCAAGGTTCTAAGGTAACATAGAGTGTTGTCTGTAATGGCAAGCGGTAATTCTGTAAACTCGTACAAGCATCTCGTAAAGCGATGATTTCAGCGTGTGCCGTCGAATCATGACGACCGATCGGCTCATTGAATCCTTGTCCAATAATCTCATCATCATGCACCAAAATCGCACCTACTGGCACCTCTCCGCATTCAGCACCTTGCTTAGCAAGCTGAAGGGCTTTGTGCATCCACTTAGCATCTTCAATAGACCAAAATATACTGGTTTTTATCTGATGTTCGGTTGGCAGAGTATTATTAGTAAGGTTATCAACTAACGAATAGGTATCTAAATTCATATGCTTAATACTTATCATTTACTGTGGCAGTTGCCAATCTATTGGCGTTTGACCATACTGCACTAAGTAATCATTGGTCTTAGAAAACGGTTTAGAACCAAAAAAACCACCACGGTTAGCAGCAAGTGGTGACGGATGCACAGCTGTTAAAACGAGATGTTTGTCAGTATTAATATACTTACCTTTTTTCTGTGCTTTACTACCCCATAATATAAATACAGTGTGTTCTGTTTGTTCATTGACCACATCAATCACTGCATCAGTGAACTGCTCCCAGCCCTGATTTTGATGGCTATTTGGCTCACCTTCTTTTACCGTCAGCGAACTGTTAAGTAGCAATACGCCTTGCTGTGCCCAGTAAGTTAAATCACCATGTACAGACGCACCAATACCAATGTCACTGGCCATCTCTTTCAGCACATTATTTAGTGATGGTGGCTTAGGAATCGCTTTAGGTACTGAAAATGACAGTCCCATGGCTTGTCCTGGGCGATGATAAGGATCTTGTCCTAGTATCACGACCTTAACACTAGATAAAGGTGTCAAATTAAAAGCATTAAACATTAGTGGTGCAGGCGGGTAAACACTATCCTCTGACTGATAAGCTTTTTTTAGAAATGCTCGCAGCTTATCCATATTTTCAGACGTTAATTCCTCTGCTAACGCAGTCTTCCAATCTATTGGCAATCGAACATTATCTAAAATTGCTTGTTTTTGCTCTGGGGTTTTGGTTACTTGCTCATCAAACAGTTCCATCATATATCCTTTTTTATTTGTTATAACCTTTTATGTATGTACCTTATGGCTCATGTGAAAATCAATACATATGACAATCAATATTAGATTGGCTCTATTGTGAATTATAGCAATAAAAAAAACGGCTACCGCAACAACATGGTAACCGTTCTTATCGTACTTGTTTAATATTTATAATGTATTGCTAAGACAATAATCAGCTTGCTACTGACTCAGAATATGGCTCGTGAGTCTCAACCACCGTCAAAGTGATGCGACTGTCTTCGGTGCCTTTATCTATAGACTTACCAAGCTTAACCGTATCGCTCTGTGTTTCGTTAATATCATTAGGTTCTAAGGTTAAGTGCACCACGCCGCCATTGACCAAATCACCAAACAAAATCATACTTGCTAGAGGTTTTTTGATCTCATCCTGTATCAGACGCTGCATTGGACGAGCACCCATCAGACGATCATAGCCTTTATCTGCCAGATAAGTGCGCACGTCATCATCAATCTCTAATGTCACTTGCTTATCATCAAGTTGTACTTGTAGCTCAACCAAGAACTTATCAACCACTGAAACCACTACTGAAGTATCCAATGGATTGAACTGGATAATAGCGTCCAGACGATTGCGGAATTCAGGGGTAAAGACACGCTTTAGAGATTCTGTATTGTCACGACTGTGGTCTTGTTCAGTAAAGCCCATAGACGAGCGACTAATACTGTCAGCACCAACGTTAGTGGTCATGATAACGATAACCTGTTTAAAGACGGCAACACGACCATTATTATCTGTCAATGTTCCATGATCCATAACCTGTAGTAACAAGTTAAAGACATCAGGATGCGCCTTTTCAATTTCGTCAAGCAACAACACACAATGTGGATGCTGGTTGATTTTTTCGGTAAGCAGACCACCTTGGTCGTAACCAACATAACCTGGAGGTGCACCAATCAGACGTGAAGCGGTATGCGCTTCCATATACTCTGACATATCAAAACGCACCAACTCGACACCAAGTAAATTGGCTAACTGACGAGAGACTTCCGTTTTACCAACCCCAGTTGGACCGGCAAACATAAATGATCCAATCGGCTTATCTGGTGCTTTTAGACCCGCACGAGACAGTTTTATGGCATCTGCTAAGGTTTCAATTGCTTCATCCTGACCGAATACAAGATGCTTAAGGTCACGGTCCAAGTGCTTGAGAACACTCTTATCATCACTAGATACAGACTTTGGTGGAATACGTGCCAGCTTGGCCACGATAGCCTCAATATCCGCCACATCGATTTTCATTGGTGGTTTCTTTTTGGTCTTAGCCGCTTTTGCTTCACTAGTTGATTGGAGATGATCATCAACTTTTGCAGTATTTGGTTGGTCCTGTATTTCACTATCGATCTCTTCATTCAGACCTTCTTCATCAGCGTCAATTTGCGCATCAAAGTCTTGCTCTATATCCGCAATAAAGCTTTCTTCTACATCGATATCATTGGCATCAGGAATCACACCTAAACGCTTATATGCACCCGCTTCATCGATCACATCAATGGCTTTATCTGGTAAAAAACGCTCGTGAATATGTTTGTCAGATAGCTGCACGGCTGTAATCAAGGCTTCATCAGTATATTCAACATTATGAAACTCTTCATAACGTGGTTTTAGGCCACGTAAAATATCGATACTGTCATCAACGCTAGGCTCTTTTACATCAATTTTTTGGAAACGACGAGAAAGCGCATGGTCTTTTTCAAATACTTGACGATACTCAGTAAATGTAGTCGAACCAATACAGCGCAACTCACCGTTAGCCAGTGCTGGCTTGATTAAGTTAGACACGTCCATATTGCTGCTCATTGACGACCCTGCGCCAATAATCATGTGAATCTCATCGATAAACAAAATAGCATTGGGCTTTTTCTTTAGTGCATCTAACAGTGATTTCATGCGTTTTTCAAAATCACCACGATATTTAGTGCCTGCAATTAATGAACCAATATCCAGACTGTAAATCACACAACCATTAAGTGGCTTCGGTGCTTTATCGTTGATAATCAACCATGCCAAGCCTTCTGCGATAGAAGTTTTACCAACACCAGGCTCACCGACTAACAACGGATTATTTTTGCGGCGACGACACAATACTTGCGCAGCGCGCTCAATCTCAGAGGTGCGTCCAATCAATGGATCTGTTTTACCTTCCGCAGCACGTTGATTTAAATTGGTCGCGAATTCAACCAATGGGTCTTTGCTAGTCTTCTCTGAGGCATTACGGCGCTCACCAGTCATCGAAGCACGCGGCTCAGATGGCTCTTCTTTATCTTGACCATGTGACAAGTATTGAGTCAGCTCAAGGCGACTGATGCCTTGCTTTTTGAGCAAATAAACAGCATACGTATCATGCTCTGAGAACATAGACACCAAAATATCCGAACCTTCTACCAAACGTCCACCACCGATAGATTGCACATGAAAAATAGCACGCTGCAGGATACGATCAAAGCTTTGGGTTGGCTGTGGTGACTGCTCTGTATCTGCATCTATCGTTGGCGTGTGCTTATTAATATAAGCTTCTAGCTCAGTACGCAGCGTTGAGACATTTGCATTGCAAGCAGTCAATGTATTAGCAGCATGTGTATTTTCTAACAATGCCAGTAGTAAGTGTTCAACAGTAAGATACTCATGCGATTTTTGACGCGCAAGTGTCATTGCTAAACGCAAAGAAACTTCAAGATGACGACTTAACATAACAACTTCCTACGGTTATACCTATCTTTATAATTGATAGCTTTATAAATGAGTTAGTAAGTAAATCAGGGCGATAGATGGATTGTTCAAGGGTAATGTTTGTATTATTAAGACATCTTACCAAATGGCATTGGTAAAACACTATATAAATAACGGTATTGCCTACCTATCATCAATTAAGGTTTTTGATAACGCATATTCGCTGTTCTTTATCTCAACACGATACTCAGCGAGAGTCAATCTATTAACATCGATTAAAATGTATCAAAGCATAGTCTATAGTCAGAGAACCACGCAATGGCTACAGCGTTACCCTCTCTAAATATACTATCTGGCACACTCTGAACTTAGCTGACTTGTAACTATTTTAGACTTTTTTGACTATACATCAATAGCGATAAAAATGTAGAGAATGACATAGATAAAAAAATGAGAAGATAATAAAAGAGGGTGATAGGATGTAAAAACATTACTTAGAGTTTATTAAAGCAGTCAGCTGATAACATCCAAAAAAAACATAGTGGAAAAAAGAGCATACGTACGATGTACAAGCTAAACGTGTTTGATATAGGTGCGTGTACTTTTTGAATTGATCATGAAGGATACGATATGTGGGGATGTAGGACATATACCAAACTCACTATAAAAGCGAGTTATTCATAATAGTTATGACAATTGAGAGCTTTGAGAAAGTTGCAAATACTAGCATTTTTTGAACATTGAAAAATATTTCTATTCGCCTTGATGTGGCTCTATCTGAGTCAATAATGGATATCCTTCACGATGTGCCAAACTATTTACTTTTTTGGCTTTAGTCTCAGCAATATCTTTTGGATAAATACCTGCAATACCTTTGCTGCTATTGTGGATTGTCAACATAATCTCAACGGCTGAATCCATGCTATGACGAAATTCTGACTGCAAAATATAAACAACGAATTCCATCGGTGTATAATTATCATTATACATCACAACTGCATACATGGGCGGTTTAGCCACTTCAGGCTCTGCTACTAGTACATCCGCTTGTGGTGAGGTATCATCGTCTGTATTACCATCTTGCGCACGAACATCTGGCATATGGGGAAAGTGCCAGTCAGCAACAAGTGGCATGGTCTGTAATATCATTTGTTTTATCATAATTAGAATGCAAATTAATAAGTATGTTTATAATAGAAATAAGAAAGATTAGCAGACATGATAATAAGCATACAGCTACGGCTCGATTGGACTATCATCGACTTCTGGTAACTCTAAAAGTGATAGCGGCATATTATTAACTCGAGCACCATTCTTCCAATCATAAAGCTGCTCTACCTCTTGTCCATCAGCTTCTAAACTGAGTTTAACTTGTAATGGTTTAAAGTTTGATGGCATGATAAAACGGCCACGAATACGGACAATACCTTCTATCATATCAACTGGATGATCCAGCGGCACCTCTACAAAGTTATCATCATTAAGCAATATCAGCGTTGGCGTCAAAAGTTTTGATCTGCCATCATTTGCCAGCATGCCAATATCGAACTTGTATTCAAAAGCATTTTCAGGCAATGGATTAATATTGGCGCCTAATACCTGTAATGGCATACCACCCTTACCACTTAAGGTCTCAGCATACACATCGTTGAGCTGTGAGAGCTTTTTATTTTCAGTCGTCAATTATTGCTTACTCTCACGCAACTTTTTTACATTAGCCAAGCTTATCGCGAGCTCTTGCTTGGCAGTCGCTGCTTGATTGAGTGCGATTTTATTGCTTAAACGCAAATCTTCAAGTTCTTGAATCGCCTCTTTACTGCTGGTTAATGCTTGTTGAGTTTCCTTATTCATAGAATGATAGCCTCGCTGATACCCTAAATTATGACCAAGTATCAGTCCAGCCATAGCAGTTACTAATACAACCACCACAAATAGCGCCAATATCAGCGTGGATGCACCTTGTTGAGTGCTACCCATACTTTTAATCAAGCTGTTTTTATTTTTAAGAAAAAGGAGTTCACACTCATCATTATGACAAATAGAATTTTTGCACAATAGACGTGCTAACTGTGAGTAAAAACGTAATACGAACTTGGCACGCATTTAAACAGTATCTCTTAATAATAAAGGCTTTTTATTATAACGGAATTTATAGGCAATACCTAGTAACATGAATGTGCGCCGTTTGGCGAGGACAAACTACATTAAGGAACAATAGGAGCAAAATTCAGCCCCATTGTCTCATCAAAGCCAAACATCACGTTCATGTTTTGTACCGCCTGACCTGCGGCTCCTTTGACCAAATTATCTTGCACCACGATAACCGTCAACTCAGCACGATCATTGTCTTGATGCACGGCAATGCGTAAGCGGTTACTAGCACGCACGCTACGTGTATCTGGATAAATACCTTTTGGCATCACATCAATAAATGTCTCTGATGCGTATACCGTCTCAAAAGCTTGCTGCCAATCAATAGCTGCACCAGCATCAGTAAGCTCTAGATGAATAGAACTCAGCATACCGCGTATCATTGGCACCAGATGTGGTAAAAAACGAATACGATGGGTAAATTGACTGTCTAATAACTGTGCAACACCCTGCTCAATCTCAGGCAGGTGACGATGCCCCTCGACACTATAAGCCTTAAAATTATCAGTCGACTCAGCATAGTTAAGCGCAAGCTTTGCTTGACGACCTGCGCCTGAAACGCCTGACTTTGCATCAATGACAATACGAGACTCAACCAGTCTTTCTGCTTGCTTATTTTGCGCTTCAATTATTGGTTTCAAACCTAAAATAGCCGTGGTTGGATAACAACCAGGATTACCTACTACCAAAGCATCAGCAAGCTTATCGCGATTGACTTCAGGTAAGCCATAAACAGCAGTCTTTAACAACTCAGGGCAAGCATGAGACTGTTTATACCAGTGCTCAAAGTCGTTCAATGACTGCAAACGAAAATCAGCAGCCAAATCAATAACCTTTACACCCGCTTGCGTCAATGCTTCCGCTTGCTTCATAGCAACGCCATGCGGCGTCGCAAAAAACACCACATCGCACTGCTGTAGCGTAGCAAGAGTCTTGTCACCTAAATCACTAAATACAATGTCAGATATACCACGTAAGCTTGGAAATATCTCATCAGCTCGTGTACCCGCTTCACTACGTGATGTTAGCAAATCGATAGATACTTTTGGATGGGCAGATAATAAGCGAATAAGCTCAATACCTGTATAGCCCGTACCACCAACAATCGCAGCTGAAATCATAAGATATCCTTTTTTCTTTTACTTAATAAATAGTAGATAAGTTTAGCGTCTGCTTTAAATATTCAACACTCAAAATTAATAAACAATTACTTTTAAAGCTTATAATCATGTACCGCATCGATAAACACTTTTGCGTTATCAGGGTTGACCCACTGAGTGATGCCATGACCTAAGTTTGCTATATAACCTGTTTTTTCGCCACTAGCATAAGCACTATCAAGCATCGCATTAACTTCAGAACGAATAGTCTCAGGTGATCCATAAAGCGTCGCTGGATCTAAATTTCCTTGAACGGCTTTGCTACGTTGTGGTTGATTGTACTGTTTGGTTAGCTCACGCTGACTATCCGTCAAAACTTGTCTAGCACGATCAATCGGCATCGTCCAATCCAGACCCAAAACATCCGCTTCACTATCCGCTTGAATATCTAGCCACAATCCACCACCTTTAGTGAATAATACTACTGGTACTTGTGGGTGGCGTACCTTTAGCTCAGCGATAATACGTTTATTATAAGCGTGAGAAAACTCGATAAATTGACGATGGCCAAGCGCCCCACCCCAACTATCAAATATCTGTAATATTTGAGCACCAGCAACCACCTGCGCGTCTAAATAATCGATAACAGACGTTGCCAATTTATCCAATAATTGATGCAAAAACTGAGGATTGCTGTATAAAAAGCCTTTGGTATAGCGGTAATCTTTTGAGCCGCCACCTTCTACCATATAAGTAGCCAGTGTCCAAGGACTACCAGAAAAACCAAATAGGGGCACTTGCCCATTCAAAGCTTTACGAATGCTCGTTACCGCACGCATAACATAGTCAAGAGAGTCATTGGGCTCTAACACTGGCAATCTATCAAGATCTGCCTGCTGACGGATAGGATGCTTGAACTTTGGACCTTCGCCAGCTTCAAAATATAGTCCCAATCCCATTGCATCAGGGATAGTCAAAATATCACTGAATAAGATAGCAGCGTCTAAATCATAACGACGTAATGGCTGTAAAGTCACTTCAGTAGCACGGTCAGTATCTCTGCATAGGCTCATGAAATCACCTGCATCGGCACGAGTCGCCTTATACTCTGGTAAATAACGGCCAGCTTGACGCATCATCCAAACGGGCGTGGTGTCGATCGTCTCAAATCGCAATGCTCGGAGCAATCTGTCATTTTTTAAGGGCGCAAAGTCTTGCTGAACTGAGTTACTGCTATCTGAAGCACTCATGTGCAAATCTCCAAAATATCACAGCTTTCATCATGATCAATGTAAGCTGTGATAAATACAATAAGTTGAATAAAAAGATATGAAATATTTACAATATATAAGTATGGATAGATAAGGATAACTATTATCCTATAGCCTGTATTTACCTTTATATGACTTGCATACTAGGGCGTGTCCTCATTTTAAAAATGGTGATAAAAATGAGATAAACTGCAGTCAAACAAGGAAAATAGCGCAGATAATATCGAGATATTAATCAGCTATTTGACGCCGTTTGGCAAGATTTAGCCATTTTTAACCCATTTAGATGATTATCGATTGAATTGAGGACACGCCCTAACGTTTGCCATACAATCCATAAACTATACTGTGAGTGCTAAATTATCACGGTGTACCATAACCACACGCTCTTCATTACTACCAAAAATCTTATCGAATTGCTCTGTACGCTCACGTGCTGCTCGATGCGCATCATCCGATGAAAAGTTTACTTGTCCAACGGCGATACGCTCGCCAGTATCCTGATGAATAATTTCAACCACATCACCTTCATCAAAACCACCACGCACTTCTACCACACCAACTGGCAATAGACTTTTATTAAGTTCAGTCAACGCCTTTGCTGCACCCGCATCGACCACCAAGCTGCCTGACATACGCAAGTGAGCTGCGAGCCATTGCTTACGAGCGATGATTTTATCTTCATCGTTGGTTGTCAACAGTGTACCAACCGCTTCACCTGACACCACACGAGTGATGACATCATCAATAGCACCGCTCACGATAACAGTTGGGCAACCACCCATTGCAGCCAAACGACCAGCACGGATTTTGGTCAACATACCACCACGTCCAAGTTTACCGCCATCCCCTGCTATATCAAACAAGTAATCAGCCATGGCACGCTCTTGGCGAATCATTTTAGCATTAGGGTTATCACGTGGATTATCAGTAAAAACACCTTTTTGATCCGTTAAGATAATGTACAAATCAGCATTAACCATTGCTGCTGCCATTGCCCCTAAAGTGTCGTTATCACCAAATTTAATTTCATCAATAGTAATGGTGTCATTTTCATTGATGACTGGTAGCACATGCCACTCTAGTAGTTGAGTCAACGCACCCGTCGTATTGAGATAACGGCTGCGGTTAGACAAATCATCATGAGTCAATAATAGTTGCGAGCTTTGGATACCATGCTGAATCAATGCTGACCACCAGGTTTCAATCAAACCCATTTGACCGATAGAAGCACAGGCCTGTAGTGCTGCTAATTTTTTAGGGCGTTCCTCAAGGTCCATACGTACCACACCTTCAGCAACTGCACCTGACGATACCAATAGTACTTCGATACCTTGCTTATGCAGTTTAGCAATCTGCTTTGCCCACTCATATATGGCAGTTCGATCGAGCCCTCGACCGTTATTGGTTAATAACGATGAGCCAATCTTGACAATAACGCGCTGAATGTCAAAGTTGCGAGTTTGTTTAACAAATCGTGCTTCTTCAACCGTGTTTTCTATGTCATCTGCCATATAAACTCCTGTTTATTTTGTGAATTGATTAGGGATTGATTTAAAAAATTCAGATATATTCACGTAAACTCATTAGCTTACGTGTTGTAGTTTCTTAATAATTTTAACTTCTTGATCATATTAACTTACGTAGGTGAACTCAAAAAAATTTATTTAAGGCACATAAACTACTTCGACGCCATCATCATCATCGAAATCATCATCGTCGCTTAAGTCCACCCCTTCACGCGCTGCTTTACGAGCTGCACGATACGCTTCACGCTGTGCTTCAGTGTTGAGACGTACTTCTGCTTCTAAACGTTCAAAACGATCTTTTTGGGCTTCAGCGAAGATAGGGTCTTCTATTTCACGCTCGCGCTCAAGCTCAATCTCATTCATCAAGTGATATTTAACAGCGTCAACACCTTCACCAGTCAATGTAGCGGTACGGAAGACAATACCTGTCCAGCCAAGCTCTGCCACGATATGTGTGCAAAGTGCATTCAAGTCTTCTTCATTGACCTGATCTATTTTATTCAATACTAGAATTTGTGGTAAGTTTGCCAGCTCAGGTGAAAAACGCTCAAGTTCGTTTAAGATAACACGGGCGTTGTCGACTGGGTCACTACCATCAACAGGATTGACATCAACTAGGTGTAACAGACGACGCGTACGCGCAACATGTTTTAGGAAGCGAATGCCAAGTCCGGCACCTTCTGACGCACCTTCAATCAAACCTGGGATATCGGCCATCACAAATGAGCGATGACGACCGATATCAACCACACCCAAGTTAGGTACAAGTGTGGTAAATGGATAGTCGGCCACTTTTGGTCTCGCCGCAGAAACTTGGCGAATAAAAGTGGATTTACCAGCATTAGGTAAGCCAATTAGACCAACGTCAGCTACTACTTTTAGCTCAAATTTAAGAACCTTTAACTCACCTTCAAAACCAGAGGTTGCTTTACGCGGTGCTTGGTTAGTAGAGCTTTTAAAATGAGTGTTACCTAAACCACCATCGCCACCTTTGGCAATCAGTAATGTCTGGCCGATTTCAAGCAAATCACCCAAGACTTCATCAGTCTCAGTATCAACCACAGTCGTACCGATAGGTACAGGTAGATAAAGGTCATCAGAGCCTTTGCCTGAACAGTTTCTACTGTGACCATTCTCAGCTCGCATAGCATCGTGACGACGAGTATAGCGATAGTCAACTAAGGTATTGGTGTTATCCTCTGCAATGACATAAACATCTCCGCCCTTGCCACCATCACCACCATCGGGGCCACCACGTGGGACATATTTTTCTCGGCGAAAACTGGCGATTCCGTTACCACCGTCACCTGCTTTTACCGTTACGACGGCTTCATCAATAAATCGCATTTTACGTTCCTTAATTTACAATCCAGTCAATATACTGGTTACAACCAACGGCTGTATTTTAGGTGTTTACTATATTGTCATGCCACAATGATTGCAGCAAGTATTTTGCTGTTGGCATTATAACAATAAAACCCGATAACCAATCAGACTATCGGGTGTTTGGGATACATCATTTAAAATTATGCCCAAATCTCTAGCTATAATACCAATTAGAGAGTTAGGTTTAATGATAATGGCAGTATCTTATGATTTTTAATGCTACGTAGGGTTGCCGTCTTATGCAGGAATCTGAGCGTAGCTGATGCCGGCCATTTGTGTCGCCAAACGCAATACCTGAGTACTATAACCTACTTCGTTATCATACCAAACATATACGATGGCTTGATTACCAGTCAAAATAGTCGCTTGAGCATCGATGATACCGACATGAGTCGTACCAACAAAATCCGTTGATACTGCTTCTGTAGAATCTGTATAAGCAATCTGCGACTGCCAAGTACTACTGTTGGCAATTTTGCGCAAGAATTCATTTAAGGCATCAGCACTTTCTGGTGCAGTCTTCAGATTCAAATTCAAAATCGCTAAGCTGACATTTGGCGTTGGTACGCGGATGGCATTACCTGTCAGTTTACCACTTAATTCTGGTAGTGCTTTGCCTACTGCTTTTGCGGCACCAGTACTAGTGATAACCATATTCATCACAGCACTACGACCACGGCGATCTGACTTGTGATAATTATCAACCAAGTTTTGATCATTGGTAAATGAATGAATGGTTTCTACGTGACCGTTTTCGATACCGTATTCATCATTTAGTACGTTTAGCGTTGGTGTGATAGCGTTGGTCGTACAGCTGGCAGCACTGACAATCGTATCATCACCAACAGTGTCATTATTCACACCATACACAACGTTTTTGATATCGCCACCAGCTGGTGCTGTTAGCAGTACTTTCTTCACACCTGTTGATTGTAAGTGCTTACCAAGACCTGCTTCGTCCTTCCAGATACCCGTGTTATCAATGACTAGCGCATCGTCGATACCATAAGCAGTATAATCGATAGTACTCGGATCGTTAGCATAGATAACTTGGACAAAACGGCCGTTAATAATCATGCCGTTATTGTCATCATCAATGCTGATACCACCCAAAAATCTACCGTGGATTGAATCACGCTCAAGCAATGAAATACGCTTGGCCAGATCGCCAGCTGCTGCTGGACGTACAACGATAGCTTTTAATTGCAAACCTTTTGCGCTTGATGCTTGTGACAGTAATAAGCGCGTTAAGATACGACCAATACGACCGAAACCATACAATACAACATCTGTTGCACCATTGACAGCACCAGCACTATTGATAGATTGTAATGCAGCTTGTACGTCAGTGTCGTTAGCAATCAGTTGACCAACATCGATGCGAGTAGCTTGGATGTCCTTGCTCTCTGCAATAACCTTTACCATGGCTAGCGTATCAGCGATATCGATAGGTTTGGCATTATTATCGCGTAGTGCTACTTTTTGATGTAGCGCTAATATCTGACCAACCGAGGTAGAGTCTAGCGTTTCGCCGAACAAGGTCACTTGTACGTCTTGCTTATTATAAAGCTTATTCAATAACCCCATAAGCTCAATTGCTTGTTGTTCTTGATTATTATAGTTGCTTAAATGGTCTTGATGTAATTGGCGTAAGGTATCAGCGTTGCTCACGAGAAACATCCTTATGGTCAGTAAAGTACAAAGAAATATGAATTATATGTTATCTAAGCAATCACCCTAATGTGGCCAGCAAACATTATTAGTCTACGTCATCGGCTACCGAGTAATTAGAACGCCTAGATTTTAGCCTAAAATGCCCAATTTTGCCAGTGATAACCGATTCACCATTGTCTATAAAGCATTTTATTAAATGATGCTGGTTATCATAAAAATAAAGGCAACGTATTATGCTACCTTTATTTTTGTTAATGCAAAGGTTGTTCGATCATAATGGTCCAAGAAATCAGATTAACCCAAGAAACCAAATTAATCTAAGGAACCAGATTAATAGTTTGGTTGGTTTGCGGCGTTAGCTTAAATTCTTTTAAGTCATAACCTTGCTGTTGAGCAATCTGGCGATACTTAGAATAGGTCTCTTGACTGATATTTGGCGAGCGGGCCAATAACCACAAATAGTCTTTATCAGGTGTACCAACCAGTGCTGTTTTGTAATCAGCATCACGTGCTAATACCCAGTAATCAGCTCGGCCAACTGGCAACCAACGAATCCACGATGGCAAGAACGTCACTTTCAACTTACTGCCTGTATCATCATCTGGTTTGGCAAGACCTTCAGCAACAATTTCAGCACCGTCTTCACCTACGCACTTATTGGTGACAGTAATACCTGAGCCATCCGTTTTCTCAGCATAATTGGCTGTGACGTCACTGGCACAATTGCGTTGAAAATACATTGGCAAACGCCCAATCTCATACCAGGTACCAGCATATTGTTTGAGATCAACGCTATCTACTGTGGTTGGTGTATTGGCAGACTTATGAATGATTGCACTTGGCTCGATTGCTAACGTTTCTGTCGTCGTTTTGCTAGACATTGCATCAGAGCTTATGTCCGGCGTGGCGGCATACGCTGAAAACGCTGCTAATGGTATGATAATCGCTAACGCGATACCTGTGTGCTTAATAAGTCCATTCATAAAGATACGCTCCGGTATGTCTTTATATGATGAGTGAGTAGCACCCAATAAGAAATCGTTTTTTTGTCCAAAACCTTTGTGTCCAAGCTCATCTCTTGAATGACTCGTTTGATGCTCTAAAGACGCCGACTTCAGCGCCGCTTCTTTGGTTAGAGCTTTTGACTGCTTAACGCTATCAATCTTATAAGCCTCCGTATTATCGTCATTAATACTATTAAGATTTTTAACATCGCTGCGCGTTGAAGCATTGCGCTCTACATCGTCACGATCTGTCCTATCGAGTTTTTTTACCTTTAATAGGCTGTTGTCGGCACTCTTATATCCAAAATATTTGGCTTGTGAAGACGTATCTCTCACCAAACGTTTCAAGTAATTATCATTCAAAATGTCATGTTTGTAACTGTCATCGTTACTCGCATAATCCGTCTGCCGTGCATTATCATTATTCAGATAATCGCCGCCCGACTGACTAACCTGCTGGAGTTGAGAACCGGATTCCTGCATATCAGACCGTACTGACTGAGGTAACTTATTGGTTTTCATAGCTATACCATATTTGTAGTGGCTGTTTATAAGGATGTTCAGAGAAGTTGTGATAAGCCATACACTTATCAAAAATCGCTTATACCATCCACGCAAATCAGAATAGCAAGGAACACATCTGCAAGTACTAGAACTAAGCAATTCTAATGTAGCCAATTATAATTTGGGGGTGCGGTATTAAGAACTCTGTAATCAGGTCAACTATATTAATAGCGACGCCACGACTAAAATAGTGTCACAATGTAGGAAAACGCAACGGTTTGTAAGTAATTATGAATTTATGCTGTAGAACAAACACATAGTTACTTATATGGTTATTTATATAGTTACTGATTAAGGCTTGTTAAAAAACTGACGAATACCTGCAACACTGATACCACCATGAATCAGTGCTTGATCGATCATCTCAGGAGATAAACCGCCCAAACCAATCACCGGCATATCCGCCAGCTGTGCCAATTCTGACCATGATTCCCAGCCCAGTGGCGTCGTATCTGGATGCGTTTGGGTGGTTAATACTGGCGATATAAAAATCGCAATAACGGGTGGCAACTGTTGCTGTATTCGATGATCAGCAAGCTCATTAGCCGCATGAATACTGGCGCTATCATGACAGCTGACGACTAGTGGCAGATTGCTTAATAGACTACGACGGTCAGGCAGCGCTCTAGTATTATCAGACCATTGCATCAATGCCGTGTGAGTTAAATGATAAGCAACGTTTTGACTAGTGACGCTTTTAGACGAAGGCGACTGTTCAGTGTGTAACGTATGGCTATTATAGTAGGGAACAATGGCTTGAATGTCTGGTCGCTTATCCATCAATTGCGCGGCTATGTTTTCTAAGCCATCTGCCTTTATTCGAATATAAACCCAAGACTTTGGCATTAAGTGTTCTTGATGATATTGCAACCATGCTGCCACTGGATCTACACACTCGCTAAATTGTACCAATGGATAAGTGATCGCTATGTTCTCTGGCACTTTTAACCACTCTAGAATGGTTTTATTGGCAGCGGGTAATTGGTACTCGCCTGCCAATAAACTAGATTTATTGACCCACGTTAGCGCCTGCCCTTCTAACCCATAGTCACAATGCTGATACTGCTCATATTGCTGTACGGTTAGCTCAATCTTGTAAACCTGTAGACTCACTTGCTTATCAGCATAATCATGATGCAAACGGCCAAGCTTGACGATAGTATTGCCATGAATAGCGATACCTGTTTCTTCGGCAACTTCTCGAATCAATGCCTGTTCGGCATTTTCATGAGTCTCGATTTTACCGCCTACAAACTCATAGCGATTGCCTTGATGCTGCTCAGCACTTCTAAACCCAAGTAAGTATTCATCTTTATAATAAATCACAGCAACCGCCACGTTTACGGCGCTTGTTTTTTTATTTGGAAATAGGCTGGCTGCTTGATTATTTACCTTTGTTGCCATAAGGCTATCCTTTATTACTGTCTTTATTTGAAAACTAACTACATTAAAATGCCGAATGAGTAAAAATAAACATAAGTAATTGATTATAAATAATTTATTTTTTAATTTTTTAATTTATCGACGTTTTATAACGGTTTCTTTAGATAAGTTTACATAATAACTGCATTTTATTTTATCAATTAGCTTGCAAAATCTTTCAATCTAAATGATAATTATTATCGTTAAGAACAACTGATTATTTATTGTTCTCATTACTCAGCCAATTTTTATCAAAAGGAATTTATTATGAGCATGGTTATCTCTCGTTATTTGAACTGCCGCGAAAACCGTCTACCTACTCTACAATCACAGCATCTGTTTGCTCTAACCAAAGAGGTACGTATTGAGCATGAAGGTGAAGAATATCGTCTACGCCTAACTCGTAATAATCGCTTGATCCTCACCAAATAAACCTGTGTTCACAGAACACAAGCCTACCTATAAAAAAACGCCTTCATTAAAAGGCGTTTTTTATTGGCTGAAAGCTAGGGCGTGACCTCAGTATTCGCATATATCATTTAGAACCGCCAGCTATAAACCACATCAATCGCGTTTTCTGTGGCTGAGCTTGCTTCGACATAGATACGGCGTGTCAGCTGATAGCGAGCCGATAGCGTACTCTCTGCATTAAACACACCTACTCCATAGCGGATATATAAGTCAGGGGTCACATAACCCGTGACATTGACATTGGTATCCTCGCTACTGCCTGATGCATCTACCGTAAGACCTTGCAAACCAAATGCTTGACCTATCTGATTGGTTAAGCTACGCGTGCCACTAAGCCCGAAACTGAGTCCAGCTGCTGCTAAATTATTGGTAACTTCTGATTTAAACCCTTGCTCACTAATTTGCGTCGCACCTGTACTAGTGAGACGACCTGTGACCAATGCATTCATTGCTTGCTGCTGAGTCAGCCCTGCATTATTAAAGACGATGATATTTGGTGTTTCGGCATCCCCTTTGACCCGTAGACCTACCGTTTTACTCTCAATGGTTTTCACGGCTTCAATACTTAAGCTCGGGTTCATAACATCGCCATCGAAACGCACTTGACCATAATTAAGCTCTAAACTTTGACCAAAGGCATTGATATCGGTTCGGCGTGACACCTGCACCACACCCTTGGCACGCATGACTCCTGTATCATTTTGAGTGATATTGATCGCGCCAGCCAAAGGAATAACCGCACCAAATCCACGGAAGTTGATATCCTCACCCAAATCAATACCAACATTGGCATTGATAGACCAAGGTTTTGAAATAGCCAATACTTCATCAACATTACCAATCAGACGACGATCGAGCACAACAGCATCTTCGGTTTGAGTAACAATGTCTTCACTGGCTGCTGGTGGACGAATGGTTGCTGACGGTACACTAATCGCACCTTTAATATCGACATAACTGTCCTCTGGGCGCACGATAATATCAATATCAGGATTAATTTCAGCCACTAATAAAGGTGGCTGCGTAATCACTAAACCCTCACCAACAATGCTCAGCTTGGCTTGTAGTTTTTGTTGCCAATCAATCGTTCCGGTCAAAGTTCCTGTACCTGTACCACTGTTAAACGTACCATCTAAGGTCGCTTGTGTACCACGAATTTTGGCATTAGTATTTACATTGGTTAAATTAATTGGCATATCCAACATTGCAATGCGACCATTCTCTAGTTTTACGTCACCATAGAACTGCGGCTTATCTAAAGTACCACCCAATCCACCTGCCATTGTGACATTTCCTTGTAGGGCTCGCATACCTGGAAAGAAAGGCTTAAGTATCGCTAGGTTAAGCTCGTTAAGCACTAAGGCACCAGATATTGGTTTCGTTGCTTTATAAGGGTCGACAATGACCTCGGCATAGCCACGAGCACCATGACCTGTATTGATATCTGTGCGCAGCTTAATGCCTTCTGGAACTGATAAAGCAATGAGAGAGACTCGCTTATAAGGCAGGGTGACAGAAGTACTACTACCATCCTGCACCAAGCCAATTTGGCCATTATCCGAGTATAAAGTGGTATTGATGGTTGGCGGACGTCCATTTTGCCAGCCAACAATGGCCTTACCATTAATCTTGGCCGACCAATCAATATCTTCGGGTAAGAATACTGACAATAATGACGTATCTAAATTCTGTAGGGCAACATCAACCTCGCCTGTATCCGCTGATGCGATTAGGTTTTTGCGTAAACACAGCTTGCCCGTTTGGTCAGCAGCTTGCCAGCAATGCGCAGCCATCTGTATCTTGAAATCATTACTGTTGCCATTCTGCTCATAAGGTAAATTAACAATCAATTGTGCTGGTTGCAGCTGGTTTAAAGTCGCATACTGAGACTGAAGACGGCCTTCACCAATGACGCCAGACCAACTCATTTTATCTCGATTAAAGCCACCTTTAACCCTTGCACCAATAGTAAGCTGTTCATTAGCAATATCAAGATCGACCACATGTGCTTTTTCAGTACCGTTAAATGAGGCCTTAACACTTTCAAAACTTTGCCCAGAAGCATCTAAGCCTTCAGCAGTTATGATAATCTGACTTGGACTATTTGCTAAATTGACCAGCTTTCCGCGAACACGACCTTCGCGTAAAACAAAACCAGGTAGCGCAATACGCTCACCTACCAAATCAATATAAATGGTTGGTAGTGCTTGACCTGCTGGCTGTGATAATGTCGCACCACCTGTTACTTTACCAGCCAACTGATCTGAGAGCTGGTCCAAACTGGTGATGTTTATTTTAGTTTGCAACTGCTTAGCATCACCATTAGCAGTGACGTAATTGTCACCCCAACGTAATACGAGGTTATCCGCATTTAAACTATCAATCAACGCATTTACTTTCTGATATTGCGCCTGAGCATTTTGTGCTTGCAGATTTTTAAAATAACTGGCTAAATCTGTTGGTAGGCGCATTTTTGCAGCCAAGCTGCCTTTAGCGCTCAAGGTTTGACCTTTTAACGTACCACTTAAATCAACTTGTTTAATATTAATAGTTTGCTGCGTGTCACTCCAACGCCCATCTGTATCTATACTACCCGTGATAACGCTTGGTGTGTCTTTTAGAAAATAACCCACATTGAAACGGTCCATCACTGCATTGATATCCCACGCAATGCCTTGACGTACATCAACGGTGCCTTTGGCGTCAATACTACCTGCTGCACCCACATGACGGAATTGCTTGATACGAATTAGCTGATCATCACCACTGGCATCAATCGTCAACTTACCTGCTGGCAGTTGCTCAGCATCTAGCACGCCATCAAAATCTACCGCAAAACGTTGTAGCTTACCTGCTGCATTTGCATTGTTAGAAGAGGCAGCTTGCCATTCACCACTGGTTTTTAGATCACCCGTCAAAATCGCTGGATTGTTGGGTAAAAAATAACCCAAGTTGAATTCATCAAAGCGACCCTCTATTGTCCAGCCCATATTTTTACGTAAATCAATAACACCTTTTGCTTTTACCGCACCAGCCTCGCCGTTATAATTTAGTTTACGGATGCTAATCAGATTTGGTGTTCCAGCAGCATCAATAGACAGTTGACCATTTGGTACATCTGCTGTATCCACCTTCCCATCAAAACGCGTATCAAATACAGACAACTCGCCATCGATGATGTCAATACTAGCATCACCACCACCAGTTATACCGATAGTACGGCTATCTTGCGTGGCGTCAAGTTGTGTCTGCAAATCAGTATTATTTAAGGTAATAATATGGCGCTGACCGCCAACACCATTTTTGGTGATATTTAATAAACGCCCACGTGCACTTATACTACCGGTTAGACGCTCAAGCGGTAACTCACTACTATATTTTTTCGGTAATAATTCTTTGGTACTGGCATCAACCTGCCATGTCAATGGACCATTTGCGTTCTCTAGCTTAATCTGTCCTGTGCCAGATAGATCGCCCACAATGCCATCATAGTTAAGGCGGTTGATATTAATAATATCACCTGATTTTCGCACACGCACATCATAACGGCCTTTGGGTGCGACACTGAGTTCATTAACCACTGTATTAGCATTCACTACTAGCTGTGAGTCACGAATAATGACATCTGCCTGTCCATTCGGACTATCAATATTACCGATATTAGGCACATCACGGCGAACCAGATTTTGCCATTTCGCATTGATATACCAAGGGGCCGACTGTGTGGACTTCGCTGATACCTTACCACTGGCTATCTTCGCATTGACATGCTCACCATCACGTTGGAGTAAGTCTGCATCAATTTGTGTATTGCCAGCATTGTTCTGCTGCTGATAATGTAACGACAGCCTACCATTAAGCGTTTGTGGTGCGTATGCTTTAAAGTCAGCATAATCATCAGGAATGGCACGGCGAATATCAAAATTACTACCCGTCGCTCGTATTGTAGCATCGAAGCTATTTTTCCAATCTAAAATACCCTGCAATACCAGGCGTCCAGCAGGTACATCAGCATCCAAACGATCAATGCGTAACTGACTATCAGCGATGACCGCACGGCCTTGGTAATGACCTGAAGGAATATCTTTAGCCGTCAAATCGGTATTGATGCGCAGACGTATCTCAGAGATCACACCTTCTGCGGTAGCTGTCCCACTTGTTAAGCGAATATCTTGCTCTTCAGCATAAGGAATTAAGATGTCATCCCATTGCAGTTTTGCCCGAAAAGGCGAATCACTATCCAACCCCTGCACGATAAAATCACCACTAACATCGCTGTCATTGTAGCGACTACGTATTTTACCTACCGTACGTTTCAACGTACCTGTTGCAGTAATATTTAGTGGGTCAATATAGGCTTGTTCGAGTGCACTCACTTCTGCAATAGCACTTAAATCTAGTGGATAATCACCTTGTAGATCAATCTCACCTTGTAAAGCGCTAATATTGACAATATCAGCATACTGTAAATCACCGCGAGCAATTTCCACCATGCTACCGACCCATGTCAAATCACGAGCAACGACATTGTGAATAACAATAGGATCTTGTGTGACTTGTTTATAGGTAATGTTTTTTATATTAGCGCGGTCAAAGCGTAAATTAACAGGTAATTGCAAGGTTTTATAATCAAATGGCTCACCCGTTGGTGGCTCATTATTGATAATTTCAATGGTTTGTATGTCTGTATCACGCAAATGTACTTCTTTAGCAAATACAGCACGCCAACCTATTTTCACATAGGCTTTATCCACCAATATCTGAAGATCATCAGTCGCTTTGATATCAATATCCGTAACCCAAAGACCTTCACGTAAATTACCTTGCCCATATTCAAAATCGATACCTGTCTCGGTACTGATTTTTTCTAGTATAAATTTAGTGCCCGAATCTGTACCAGCTGCATAAAAAAACACCGCAAACATAATCAAAAGTACAATTAAAATAAGTACCAGCAGCTTGAGTAGGAATGACAGCGGATACCAACGTCTGACAGCACGAGCATCTCGCTGTGCTGGATCTTCTTCTGGTAACTTGCTAGGCGGGGTATTTTTTGTCAGCATGACACTCAACTACGTTAAAGAATGATTACCAGCAATCGGCACGATGAATAATAAACAACACATAAAATCAATCAAATGACTATAAAGGTGAGCCAATAAAGAAATGTAGCCTGATTGGAATACTCTCCTCTGTCACGCCAGCCGCGACATCGACTCGTACCACGCCCACAGGTGATGCCCAGCGAATACCAACACCAACGCCAACCTTTGTCTCAGTGTCAAAATTTTCGTCATAAGCATTACCCACATCAGTGAAAAACGCCCCACGAATGCCTGGTTTAAACTCATAGTTATACTCAGCACTACCGACTGCGAGGACTTGTCCACCCGTTAGATAGCCGTTTTCTAATGGTGATAAGCTTTCATAATCATAACCACGAATACTCTGATCACCACCTGCAAAGAAACGTAATTTATAAGGCACTTCGTAAAAATCATCTGCCCAAATATAACCCGTATTTAAACTGCCCAATACCTGATGTTTGTCATCGTCACCGAAGCTATAGATACCGCTGACACTCGCACGAGCGATTGCCATATTGGTGTCACTAGCAACTGACTCACTGCCTGCTTCGATAGAGTAAGACTGACGTATGCCCTGAGTTGGGTTGGTATTATTATCCACATCAGTTTTACTAACACCATAACCAAACAACAGCGCTTGTTGAGTTGGATTAGAGGAGGTAAAACGTATAGGCAGATCTTCCAACTCGGTATCATCGACACCAGTTTCTAACTCATCTAAACGGTAACGCATAGAATAACTGCGATTCCAACCGCTATCACGACGAATATTACGTGCCAATCCTGTTTTTAATGTTCTGGTAGATAGGTCAAAATTACCCTCACCTTGATCGATCACCTCCTCTTCATAGGTGAGTGTTGCATCCAACTTATCATTGAGCGGATGTTTCCAAGGTCGACTGACATAGACACCTACATTTTTGGTAATACTCGACACTTCTGTTTCCGCACCAGCTTGATAGCCTTGACGATTAATAAGGTTATAGTCTATTTTACCAGTTGCGCGCACACCTGTATCTGTTCCATAACCGAGACCAACTTGAGCATCACGAGGTTGGTTAGACCCAACAAAAACATATAATGGTACTTTTTTACTCATAGCAACATCTTCGGGTGTCTTACGTCCTGCCAACGTTGGTGGGACAAAGTTTTCATCAGCAATAGCGCCTACTTCATCAGGCAATATTTTTTGCGCAACATTACTGATTGAATCGCTGATTTTACCTAACAAGTTGTCTGCCTCTTGAGGTTTTTCATCTAATACCCGATCATTCGGCAAACTGCTTAAACGGTCTGCTTTTTGTTCAATGGCTTGCAATTTATCAAGCGTGGCCTCATCAGCCTCAAACTCAATAGCGGCCATATCAGCTGCATCGACGACATTACTGCTATCATCAGTCACCGTGTCTTCATTATTTACACTGTCGCTCTCAGTACTAACACCTTCATCAATATCGCTCTCATTAGATACCACTAAATCATCACTACCATTATTGTCAGTCACATCCGAAAGACTGTCGTCAATAACAACGTCATCATTACTATCAACTGCATCATTATCAAAAGCCAAAGTACTGGCTTCACTACTATCCGTTGGCGGTAATATTGACTCAACATTGACCGTGTTGAAATAACGAGTCGATGATAAGTCATTGGTAAATTTAGTCACATCAGGCGCATAAAATGGCTCACCGGGTTTAAAGTCGAGTAATTGCTGCAATAGTGACAGCTCGACAGGCAGTTTATCAGGGTCTTGAGTCAACGTATTGGTTTCTCTATCATAGGTAAAAAACACAACTTCATCAAACTCGTAGCGATCGCCTGTGTCATAAACTAGAGAAACGTCTGCGGTGTTGTCTGGCAGGATGATATCAACAGATTTGTTTAGCCAATACTGGTCAAAATAACCATACGTGTTGCTTATCGACTCAAGTGCAGCTTTACTTTCTTTATAAACACGATGATTAAAGATATCATTTTCTTGTGGTGGTAACTCCTGTTCCAAAGCAATAAATTCTTCTTGCTCACTACCTTCTCCACGAACCTCAACAATACGGCTATCAACACGCACAGGCTCACCTAGCTTTTCAATCACAACATCCAAAGTATCTTGACTAGGCTGACGTAAACTCAAAGTAACGTCATAATAACCCACTGCTTTTGCAGCATCTAATGCCGTTTGACGTAAGCCTGGTGCAGCGGCAGTGAAATCAATAACAGATTGGACTGTAGTGTCGTCAAGTGCTGCCTTGATATTTTTCATGGGCTGGATATCATCATCCGCCTTAGTTTCTACTGGTTCACTATTATCCGAGTCTTCAGATGCAATTTCTTGTAGATAAATAGTCGTTTCAACATTAGGTAAAGTGATGGCACCGTCATTAAAAAAACGATTATAAAGACGTTTGACGATACTGCCTTTGTTTCGCTCCCGCGGCCTAGGACTACTAGTTTGTTCTATACTGTCATTGTCTACCTGAGTATCCGTTTGATAATCTGGCAAATAGTCATTTGGATCGATAATGTTTGATGCTGGCTTATCTTCATTGGTTAGATCGCTGGCACTGGCTACCATCTCGTTATTGCTATTGCCCTCTGCCTCCACACTTTCATCACTGACAGCGTCGTTGGTAGATTCGCTGATATTTATCGAACTCGTTACCGCTTCAGTCGTTTCATCGGTTGATTCGGTGGTTGATTCAGCAATTGTCTCGTTTTTACCCAATGTATCAAGGTTATTAGGTTCTGGCAGACTGGTGGCATCCAGATCCACATCTAGACCAATAGGTGATGTCGTGTCATCCAGCGTCGAAATTGGTGCCGTAAAATCGCTATCATTATTACTAACATTGGTATTACTTACAATGTCAATATCTTGGGTATTCTGTATATCGAGCGCAGCCAACTCACGATCAATCTGTTCAGGTGTCATCATCTGATAACCCTGCTCCTGTATCGCCGTTGCTTGTTGCAACAAGTCCTCATTGACACGATTAGAAGGATTGGTCGATAAATCATCTAAAACGGCAGTCTCTTGATTCGTCGCTATTTGGCTATCAGGCTGAACAATCATGGTTGTACTGTTGGCGGAATCAGCTAATGCTGTAGGAGCAACACCAAAACCAACCAAACTGGTCGCTAAAGCAGAAAAAAGTGCTGAGCGTGTAAAATTAATGCGTGGGGCATTGCAGCGAGAAGCAGTCATTGTGAGACGAGAGTGGGATTCAATACATTGAACCCCGATATCATGTGATGTGTTGTTATTAGCAGCACAGTTATTAATCGATGCAGTACGCGCTAGAGTTGAAGGCTGGTATGTCATTTTTATTTCCTATCAGCTCACGCGGTACACTGTGATTAACGATCGCTATCATTAAACCTTACCGGTGAATAAACTTATTAACAGTGCGCTTAAATTATGTTTTACTACCTAGCTTTTGATAATGACAGCCTATAGTCCATAGTGCAAACTTTCGGATGATATGCCGTCCTCATATCAACGTATGTATAGACGGTAGTAATAGCATGGCTTCATCAGCTCTAACACCGTATATATAACCATATAAAATTCACAAATCATAACGTAGATAATTCTGAAATCATAGCAGCAACTGCATGTATTTTTATCCAAGCCTTGCTATTATACGGCCTAACATTGATAAAACCTATGCTATATTTTGATATAGTTTTTAGCATCTTTTATAATTATTCTGTATTGAAAAACCGCACTCAACTTCTCTATTCTACCCATCAGCCGCGACCCACCTGTAGGAATTTTCATGGCAAATCAGTTTCAGTTATTTAAGCATCGTCGTTTTAGCGCTATGTTTTTCACTCAATTTTTGGGCGCATTTAATGACAATATTTTTAAGCAAGCACTCATACTGATTCTCACTTATACCGCTGCGAGTCAATTGGGTATGAAAGTTAGTGTTTTAAACAACTTAGCTGCGATGTTATTTATCTTACCCTACTTTTTATTTTCAGCACTGGCAGGACAGATTGCGGATAAGTTTGAAAAGTCAAAGCTGACTCAGTTCATCAAAATCCTTGAGCTGATTATTATGGCTATCGCTACCGTCGGCTTCGTATTTGAATGGTATTCACTGTTATTTGTGGCGTTGTTTTTGATGGGTACACATTCTACCTTTTTTGGACCAATTAAATATGCCTACTTGCCACAGGCAATGAAAAAAGACGAGTTGGTTGGTGCCAACGGCTTGTTTCAAATGGGTACCTCATTAGCAATTCTAATCGGGATGATTGTCGCAGGTCTTCTCACGCAGCTGTCACAATCACTCTATTGGATTAGTACAACAGTGCTGATGGTCGCAGTTTTGGGGTATTTAGCGGCGCGCTATATCCCGTCCATGCCAGCGATGCAGCCTAACCTAAAAATCAACTGGAATATCTTTATCACCAGCCTGACCACAGTACGCTACTTATATTCGCTGCCTTTTTTATTCTTTGTGATTCTTGGCAACAGCTGGTTTTGGTTCTATGGCGCAACGTTTTTGACTCAAACACCAGAGTTTAGCAAAATCATCTTGCATGGCGATGAGTCAGTCGTGATTTTCCTACTCACACTATTTTCTGTCGGCGTATCGATTGGTTCACTATTATGTAAATCACTGACCAAAAACCAAGTAAGCCTGCGTCTACTACCTTTTGGCATTGCTGGCTTGAGTATTTTTGCGATCGATTTGTATTTGTCGCTATCAGGACTAAATATCAATGTAAATAATGATGTGCTGTTTGGGATCAGTGACTTGTTTGGAGTAAAGGGTAGTTGGCGGGTCTTTGCTGATTTGTTCTTGTTGGGATTTAGTGGTGGGTTATATATCGTGCCTTTATATGCCTCTATGCAGGCTTATTCTCCTAAGAGTCACCGTGCCCGTATCATTGGTGCCAATAATATCTTTAACGCGATATTTATGGTCAGCTCGGCGATTTTTTGTATTGTTATGTTAAATACACTAGGGCTGAACCTACCACAGCTATTTTTGGTGACAGGTTTACTTAATATTGTCTTTGGTGCTTTTTTGTACATAAAACTTAATAGGCATATCAAAACAGCAGTGATTCAAACACATGATGAAGTAGCTCCATAAGTAACAAATACAAGCACTACGCATGATAAAATAAACAAGTTTGGCATGGCCAATCGTATTCCTACGATTTGAAAGACGATCGGCCGTACCCTAACGACTAATATGTTATCGAATCGATAATATTCATGCTGATAATTTAGATTGTTTGCTATAGTAATGCGCATCAAGTTATTACTATCTTAAACCAAGAAAAACAGACTGACAAAAAAACAAATGCTTTTTTGACTGTATCCAAAGCCATCAGGAGTGAATTATGACCCTGCGTCCCTTATCCAAAATCGACCAGCTATTAATCGGAGTCGATAAGGCATTACGAGCTATCGTACCACATTCAAACCCCAGTACCCGTCCGTTACCAGTCAGTAATGACGATATTCCTGAGCTAACCATCACTGAAGCAAGACATGTCGCAGGACTGATGCGTATCAATCATACTGGTGAGGTATGCGCGCAAGGGTTATATCACGGACAGGCATTTGCTGCCAAAGATGACGGCGTCAGACAAGCCATGCAGCAATCTGCTGAAGAAGAAGTAGATCATCTGGTTTGGTGTGAAACTCGTTTGGATGAGCTAGGTAGCCACGCCAGTGTCTTTACGCCACTATGGTACGGTATGTCTTTCGGTCTTGGCGCATTTGCAGGTGCTATCTCTAATGAATTTAGCTTGGGCTTCGTTGCAGAAACAGAAGCACAAGTCAGCGAACATTTACAAGAGCATATTCAACAGCTACCAAAACACGACCAACGCTCAAAAGAAATACTGGCACAAATGGATATCGAAGAACTGCACCATCGTGAGCTTGCATTACAGAGTGGCGGTGCCGCATTATCACCACCTGTACGTCATACCATGCGTTGGATGGCCAATCGTATGAAAGCCACTGCTTATCATTTGTAGTAGCAGACGAAGTCATGAAAACTTGTCATGGTAAACACTACCCATTGAACTAAAAGTAGCCTTCAATATCATAACAATACCGCGATTTATTTTTTATAATTTCGACCATTAACAATCCTACTATTGATAGCGTTAAGTTTAATTTGCTACGGTATGAAAAATTTGTACGATTTTGCAGCAAAGACATTACTCAATGACCCATCTATTGCTAAATAACGACTAAATAACTAAGGTAACCATCTTTATGAAAGCCACAAACCAATCGACTCTCCCTAGTAGTGTGTCTACTAAGCTGGCAACCTTGACTGCACTAGCCACAGCATGCGCCATGTTACTATCAACGCCTGTTAATGCTGCCGAAGCAGATGCTGCAGCCACATCAGCGCCTAGTGCCGTAGATTCGAGCAAACGTGTCATTCGTCTTGCTCAGCCTAAAGCGGCTACTACTTCATCTAACACAGAGTCAACCGCATCGCAGCCAAACCTTTTCCCCATGAGTTCTGCGCAGCCACAGACCGTTAGACCTGCTACTACACAGTCTAATTTCGCCGGAACTACTCGTGTCTATGAACCAGGCCCCATGACTGCTAATGGTATTGACCTAAGTACCAACCAGTTTGCTAATATTCCAACACCAAAAGTACAAGTGTCAGATATCAGTTTTGTACCGACAATATTAATTCCACAACAAAGTGGCTCGAATGGTGACCAACTAGACGTAAGCTTGCTAGATGATTTCATCGAAGATGTATCACCCAATGCACGACACTATCCACCAAACTTCCCCAATCGCTCACAGCGTTACTATACGCGTGAAAAAATAAAAGTATTGGCAGAGTGGATTGAACCTTATGCTCAGTCGCCTAATGCCTCTTATGACGTACTGCTACGTGCTGCTAAGCTTAACGGTATGGGACGTAACTTAGACTTGGGCTCAGACTATACGATACGTGGTGGTAAGTATGTGGACCGCGCCATCAAGCTGCAACCAGATAGCGGTGAAGCCAACTTTTTATACGGGATGATGCTGTCAGAAGGTGGTGGTTTTAAAGAAGGTAAAAAATATTTAGATAAAGCCGTATCTTTAGGATATACCGAAGCCGAGCAAAGCTTAGCACAGTCAGATTTATTGAGTGATCGCCGTGATAACGCGTTAGATCGCCTGCGTCGCTTAGCAAGCGAAAACCCTAACAACGCCATTATCCCTCAGCAAATCAAACTTGCTGAAGAAGGTAAATTCTATATTTGGGATATAGCAGCTCCTGACATCAACGTAAAACCAGGTGCTTAAACTTATTTAGAGTGTGTTTTATTAATTAAGGTGTATTGCAAAAATTTTCGATACAGAAAAGAGCATTATCAGTGCTAATACTAAAAATATGCTCATAAAGCGTCTTCGTTTTATATCGATATTATGTCAATATAAAATGAAGACGCTTTTTTGTGTCTGTTAATAAGATAATGAGTTATGTTTATTACACCTGTCCTCACAACAGGTGGCAGCTTTACTACAAGCAGATACAAACTTGCGCAACTTGAAATAAAACAGTTTCATCGTAAAAGTTGCGCTACACTCTTTTTTAGCCACACTCTTTCTTATTAATTATCGACTTGATCACCCTTACTTTTATGACTCACTGGACTGAAATATGACTTTCGTTAGCCCTATCAAAAATATGGTAACGTACGCTAATAAAAAAAACACATCCATCACTTCAGTGGCATTGATAACAATCATGGCGCTATTGCCTGCCTGTAATACAGTGTCAGTAAATAAGCAAGCCTCCGCAAAAACCATTAGTGCTCAACGTGGCAATATCGTCACTGATAATAAGCTCAGCAGTGATACTGCATCGGCACTACTATCAGCGGGACTCAATGAACAAGCGTGTATACAGCAGTTTGACTTATGTCTGACTCAGCTTGCTGATAGCATTCTAAATCAACACTACCGTCCTGCACTGGCCACTTTTTCTGAACTACACTATGCCAAAGCGCGCCAGCTTGCTGATTCTCAAGATTGCCGCAATGCCCTTGCCCGCCCACCTCTTAACCCTTATTATGCCAATGCACCTCTAAGTGAAAAAGAAGCCAAAACCCAACAAGAAAATACCAGTCGATGCTTAACTAACTATCAAGAACGGTTATTTGATGCCGTTAAGTACAGCTATACCTATTTATTCTATGACAGTTTGATACATGACTTTGACGGTGCCGATCAAGACCAAAGCCAAACCAGTACACAAAGCCGTATTCCAAATGATACCGACATTCAAACCCAAGATATCTACAACGCCGCTAGCAACGACGTCATCACTCAACTGTATAAATCATCTGATGGCTCAGACAAACTAATGGGTCATCCAAAAATAGTACATTTACCAATAGCCTCCACTGAGCGTGATAATAGTACCCAAGCCGCGATAGCTAACCGTGCGCCTCTAACAGGCAAGGCTACTGACCAAATCAAAGTCATGGAGATACAAATCGACGACTATGATCTTGGTATTTATTTGCCCAATGAAAACAGCTATCTACAAAATGCGCATAAGCAAACTTCTGCTCTAGCAGATTTGGTATCGACCTACGAATTACGCCTTTCGGGACTTAACTCAATCAGTAAGCGTCCAGGCTTAGGCATCAGTTTGGTCGCGTCATTAGATGACCGCTATACCACCACGATTCGCCAGTTATTGGAGTCATCACTATCAGACCAGAAAACTGATGAAACCGACGTTGCTATAGAAGATAGCAAGCCAAGCTCTAGAATTTATCCTACTGGACACTTGTTATTAACGGGTTTGATCAAACCCAGTGGCAATAGTGTGCTAGATGTACTAAGCAGTCGTAAGCTTGATATCCATCTATATAACCCGTATCAAAGTGACAGTGTCAACATCCTTAATAGTAGCTACCCGCTGGCTGCCAACTTCTCGGCTGGCTACGGCTTATGGCTGTCAGAAAACCAACTAGATGGTGTCGGCTATTTAAACTTAATTACTAGCCAACCAAAAGAAAGACTACCCAAGTTGTTTATGCTAGAGCCTTATGATCCCAATAAACGTGTACTAATTATGCTTCATGGCTTGGCTTCTAGCCCTGCTACTTGGGTAAACCTGACCAATGATATTCTCAATGATGATAAGTTACGTGATAACTATCAAGTTTGGCAGATATTTTATCCCACCAATCTGCCTATTTTAGAAAACCGCTATCAGATCCAACGTTTAATTGAAAACACTTACCAACAGACCGACCCTAAAGGCATCAATCGTGCCAGTAAAAACAGCGTCATTATCAGTCATAGCATGGGCGCCGTTATCGGCCGCATGATGCTATCTGATGAAAACTTGATCGATGATCTTGATAAAATAGAAGATGAAGACTCACTGTCCAATAATGAAAGAAGCAAAATCCTCGATGCACTCAAAACATCATTCGGTGATGAACAATTAAAAGAGCGCTTCAAACTACAGGCTCTGCCTCAGGTCGATACCGCGGTATTTTTATCAGCACCATTTCGTGGTACTGACTATGCCGATCGTTGGTTCACGCGTGCCTTACGCCGCATTGTTTACTTGCCAGTTGGTTTGGTAAAAACAGTCACTGAAAACTTGGCTATGATTACCACGCAAGGCGATTTAGCCGAAAACCCGTTAGGCGCTCTATATTTACAAAATGGCGCTAGCCAGCTCAGCGATAAGTCTTCCTTTATACAATTAACCAAGGACATCAATATCAATAACCGCATTACGTACCACTCCATCATTGCCAATAATGATGCCGACATCACTAGAGGGCTGGCACAAATGCAACCAGATGGGGCTAGAATTGATCTGTCTCAAGCGACAAAAACAAATGATCAGACTGTTGGTGCAAACAACATCTCCACGAGGTCCAAAAGTACAACTACGCCACTTGTTGCCGCTGTTACCATTGATGAAAACATTAGCCAAGCACTGACAGAGCGCTTATCTGATGGTATCGTACCTTACACCAGCGCCCACCTCGATGGCGCCGCCTCTGAGACTGTCATTAATGGTGGTCATAGTATTCAAGAAAGTCCTCAAACTATTCTGACATTAAGGCGTATACTGCATCGACAGCTCAAACAGTAGCATTGAGCACAACACAACCTACCTTTTTATATCTTATTACAAAACATATTCAAGTATCATAAATTGTTAACTTATTCTTACCAATTTACATTTAATAGTAAGTATAAGCTACATGGCATTACTTGTGACCATAAACATGCAAGCGTATAATAATGCAACAGCAATTGAACGAACTATTACTTCTTAATTTGTATGGATATAAATTATTTACTCAGTTGAATAATTCTAATAATTGAGTAGTTAGAATTCTTTAACTCGCTAACATTCACAGCTAAAAAAATCTGACTATTGGTCGCGATACTCTTTCAATATATTGCGGGCAGTTACTTGGGCGTATCATGGAAGCTTTCGCTACTTAGCTCACAAATAAAGGTAAGCGCTTATGTTCGCTGCATTTATGGTTGATCAAATGGACGCGCTGTTACTTGCGCGTATCCAATTCGCTTTTGTTGTTTCATTTCATATTGTATTTCCTGCATTTTCAATTGGACTTGCCAGCTTTTTGACGGTGCTTGAATTTCGTTGGTTGAAAACTGGCAATCCGGTATTTGCCGAAACTTATAAGCACTGGGTTAAAATATTTGCTGTTGTATTCGGTTTGGGTGTTGTATCAGGCGTAGTAATGTCTTATCAATTCGGTACTAACTGGGCTGTATTTGCTGATAGAGCTGGTAACGTCTTAGGGCCATTACTCGCCTATGAAGTGTTGACTGCATTTTTCTTAGAAGCTTCTTTCTTAGGGATTATGCTGTTCGGTTGGGGACGTGTCAGTAAACGCATGCATTTTGCTGCCACTGCAATTGTCGCCGTTGGCACATTAATATCAGCCACTTGGATCTTGTCGGCCAACAGTTTTATGCAAACGCCACAAGGTTTTATGATGGGGGCAGATGGTTTGCTATACCCAACCAACTGGCTTGAAATTATTTTCAATCCTTCATTCCCGTATCGTCTTGCACATATGGTAACGGCCGCCTTCTTAACGACTGCATTTGTTGTTGGTGGTATTGGTGCTTATTATCTGCAATCCAAAAAACATACCGAACATCGTAAACATGGTCGTGTCATGCTAGGTATGGCAATGATTATGGCTATCTTTGTCGCGCCAGCACAGGTATTGATTGGTGATGAACATGGTCTAAATACTTTAGAGCATCAACCAGCCAAAGTTGCTGCGATGGAAGGTATCTGGGAAGATGAACGCGGTGCCGCTCTACGTCTATTTGCGATACCAGACCAAGAGAACCAAACCAATAAATATGAAGTCAAAATTCCTTATGTTTCTGGTCTAATTCTCACCCATTCGTTAGATGGTGAAGTTAAAGGTCTCAAAAACTGGGAACCTGAAGACCAACCGCCAGTTATTGTCGTGTTTTGGGCATTCCGTGTCATGGTAGCTATTGGTATGTTAATGGTACTTGTCGGCTTATTCAGCCTATACAAGTACTTCAAAAAACAACAGTACGACTCTGACAGCGTCTGGTTCCACAGGGCGTGGATGATGATGACCCCACTTGGTTTTGTTGCCTTGCTGGCTGGTTGGTTTGTCACAGAAACTGGTCGTCAGCCATGGACGGTATATGGTGTGATTCGCACCGCCGAAAGTATGTCACCTCTTGCTGCACAGCAAGTCGCTACAACTTTGATTGGCTTTATCGTCTTATATACCTTAGTCTTTGGTGCAGGTAGTTTCTATATCTTACGCCTGATTGCTCAAGGACCGAAACCTTATGAAGATCCTGCTGAAGACAACTTTTATCAGCACACTATCACAGAAGGTCAAGGCCGTACGTTGACCGGCGACACGCATGCTAGTGAAAAGGCTGTAGAGGATTTGGATAAACCAGCAGATGACATCGATGAAGGAGGGTTACGCTAATGTTTAACTACGGTGATGTATTAGACTTACCTTTGATTTGGGGCGGACTCATCGCGCTTGCTGTCTTTATCTATGTCTTATTAGACGGTTTCGACTTAGGTTGTGGTATTTTATTCCCTTTCGCAGGTTCCGATAAAAACCGAAGCCGCATTATGAACTCTATCGCGCCATTTTGGGATGGTAATGAGACATGGTTGGTATTGGGTGGTGGTGGCTTATTCGCTGCTTTCCCAGTCGCTTATGGCATCATTATGACGGGCCTCTATTTACCTGTAACGGCGATGTTATTTGGTCTTATTCTTCGCGGTATAGCATTTGAATTTCGTTTCAAGTCTTCGGCGCGTCGTCATGTTTGGGACAACTCTTTTTTTATAGGGTCAGTTATCGCCAGCTTCTCTCAGGGAATTATGCTTGGCGCACTGGTTCAGGGATTGCAGGCAGATAATCGTCTGTACTCTGGAGGACCTTTTGATTGGTTGACACCTTTCTCTATTGTCTGCGGTTTTGCGATGATCATAGGCTATACTTTGTTAGGCTCTACATGGCTCATCATTAAAACGGAACACTCGCTACAGACTTGGGCGCGTAAAGTTTCTGGCTGGATGTTGACTGCGTTGATTATCGCGATGATTGTCGTTACCACTTTTATGTATTTTTCAGATATCGATGCACTCGACGGATGGTTCCACCTCCCAGGACTGCTGTCCTTGATTCCTATGCCTATTATAGTCGTGCTGCTATTCTTTATCATGCGTAAAGACTTAAATACAGAGCGTGAATATCGTCCGTTCTTATTAACGGTTGCATTATTCTTGATGGGTTATATCGGCGTGTGTTCTGCGATATTCCCTTATATTGTACCTTATCAAATGACGATTTATGAGGCGGCCGCAGCGGATACTTCTCTCTCGTTTATGTTAGTTGGTGCAACTATCATGCTGCCAATTATTTTGAGTTATACCGCTTTTGCCTACTATACTTTTAAGGGCAAAACAGATCATGAGCATATGTACTAGTGAATATGTAAATTGATAAAACGGTCACTAGCTACTGCCGTTATAAGTGGTAGCTATACTGCTTTTCAAAAGCGTATTAACAGGTAAGAAGGAGATGAACATGAAAAATCTCAGTAAGAAAAAATCACAATGGGCATGGTTTATTGGTTTATATATAGCTGGATTTTTGGTTGTATTTACCATTGCACAATTAATCAAACTCGCAATGGGTGTCTAATAAACCTTGCAATATGACACAAAAAAGCAGCGTTGATTATCGACGCTGCTTTTTTGTGTCTCTCTTTTTTTTATCTCTATAGAAAACTGTTTGGGTTTACCCTCATCTCAAAGGTGATGATCCCCCTTAGTTTATGCACCTAAATGACCAGTAGCACCATGACTTTCAATAAACTCATTGACCTGCGTCAAGCGCTCTGGTGTACCGACATCCACCCATTTATCGGCAATGATGTCAGCAGTAATTTGAAACTTGAGCATTGCTTGCTTAAGTAGTGGTGCTAACGCCGCAGGCTGACCTGATACCAATCCATCCACTAATCTGGGTGACATCACACTGATACCTGCAAAAGTATATTTACCTGCATCGCCCACTGCCTGTTCACTGGCAAGTCCGTTATTAATAGCAAAATCTCCGCCGCTGTTATGTGCTGGATTGTCAATCAGTAGTAAGTGTGCACATTGATCCGCGCCTAGTGTATAGTCTTGCAACTGAGTAAAATCATACGTCGTCCAAACATCAGAATTGACTAAAATAAACGGCTCATCTCGTAGTTTTGCTGTTTGCAACGCCTGAAAAATACCACCAGCTGTCTCGAGAGGTTCATCATCTTCAACTGACCAATGCAGCTTGACACCATACTGCGCACCATCGCCCAATGTCGACATTAGCTTATCAGCTAGCCATGAAGCATTGATAGTAATGTCAGTAATACCTGCCGCTTGTAATGCTTTGATATGCCAAACAATCAGTGGCTGGCCCGCGACTTCCACTAATGGCTTGGGCGTCTCAAGCGTTAACGGGCGCAAACGCGTACCCTTACCAGCGGCCAAAATCATTGCTTGTGTAATTCTAGACGTCGACATGCGCCTTCCTTGTAATTTTTGAGTTTAAAGCTCTTGAAATGCAAATAGGATAAATATTGTTAAATATACTGCTGTGCAAATTTTTGCTGATATGCTGGCAGCACAGCCTCTATCAACCAGTTATTAAATGGCACAAGTGCCTGTTGCAAATCCTCACTGCCATGCTTACTCAGCCACTCTAGCTCGAACATCAAATCACGCATAACTTTAGGAATATCTGCTAAATAACGGTCTTTACCGTCACGTTCAGACAAGCGGATAAAAATCCCTAATACTTTTAGATGACGCTGTACGCCCATCACATTGACATCATTTTCAAACTGTTGTGCGCTAGGGGCCGTTGCTAACCCTGCTTGTTGTTGCAACTGCCAAAAGTCACCAATCCAGCCAGATATCTGACTCTCTGGCCAGTCGACATAGGCATCGCGTACCAACGACACCAAGTCATAAGTATAAGAGCCAATGACCGAATCTTGAAAATCAATCACACCCAAACGTGCATCATCGGCTTGATCTTGCATGAGATTACGGCTGTGATAATCACGATGAACGATGACTTGTGGCTGCTGCAAAATCTCTTTTATCAATACTGATTTTACATCATTCCATAATGTCTGACTCAGCTCTACCCCAATGTAAGGTACGAACCATTCGCTAAATAGATTCATTTCACGATCTAATAACACCGTATCATAATCCGGCAGCTGGTGCTGAGATTTGGCCGTCTCAATAGATATCATTTGTAGTGCGACCAATGTCTGCATTGCCAATTGATAATACTCATCAACTTGTGTAGGAGTCGCCTCAGTAAGTAAATGCGCAAACTCCACCGCACCAAAATCTTGTAACACTAAAAAGCCTTTTGTCATATCTTGTGCGATAATCTCTGGCACATTAATAGCTGGCGTCATCAACTTAGTCACGTTAATAAACTGACGCATGGCATCTTGTTCATCAGCAGAATCCATGACAATATAACGCGATACTTCCTTGTTATTGTCTTTTAGTAATTGAATACGGTGATATTGACGCGCACTGGCATCGCCAGGTAGGCTTTCTAAGTTAAACGCTTGACCTACAAACACCTGCTGTAGCCATCTCGTTAATTGCTGTAGGCGACTATTGGTATTGGCTTCAGTCAGATTCGGCTCTAAAATAATTTTATCAGTCATAATGGACATCGCAGGTTGAATATAAATCGTAAACAATTAAAGTAGTGATAAGTCAGGCAAAACCTTGTTAAAATAGTGAAATCTTGAGCCATGATAATGGCTATCATTTAAAAAACAGCTGGGCTATATGATGAATTTTGGTAAATAGTGTAGCTGATTTGGTTTTTTTTGACTATGATTAGTCGTCATAATATGTAAAACATCCAATGTTTTGAGATTACATTATCCATGAATAATTTTTTGGTCGGTTATTAACGACGATATATCATTCAATAATGCGGCTGCTAAAATCAGTATCGCAATCCAATAGGCTCTGCAATCATAGGTGTGCCCTTGTTATATTCTCCGCTTTACCAAAGCATTCGTGTGATATTATTTGGTGCGTTAGGCTTATCTAGCCTAGCCGTTAATGCTGCACTTAGTGATGCTGACACACAAACTACTGCACCAACCCTCATTGATAGTAGTACACGTTATATCACTAAAGCAGCGCCTAACGCCAACAGCAGTATCAACCAAAATCCTGATTATAATAACATTCGTTATAAAAATGATAATCAAGAAACCGCCTCTCAAAGCAATGAGTATCAACAAGCAAGTACTACCACTCCACCTGCTAGCGAGCACACCACTTTAGCTAACCCTATTGCTAATAGTGATGCTGTAGAAAGTAGCTCTTTGAATCAAGATCCCTTGGATAGCAACCAAAGTACTCCTGCTACACCGGTCAATGAAACAAGCGCATCTGAAACCACCTCTGAGACTAATACGATTGATATGAGTGATGAGAGTATTCAAGATAGCCTAATGCGCTTGGCGGAGTTTTATGAGCTGACACCTGATACTGAAGTACCAATATCTAGCGATACTGATGATACGAAAAACGTCGAAACAGATGACCCTCAACTCATACTGACACCGACGCCAAGAACGATTCCAAAAGTAGGTCAAAACTTACAGCTACTCTCCCACACGGTTGATAGCGCGCAACGCTGTGAAGGCCAGTGGGTTTACCCAAAAAACAACCCTAACTATCAGCGTGCCGTAAGAGAATCTGGTGCCGCTAACGGTCTCACAAACAATCAAGCTCCGCTGTTTACTGAGTCTGACTATGGTTATTATGACAATGCTGATTATGCCGAACTATCAGGCAATGTTATTATTAATCAAGGCACCCAACAAATAGAAGCCGAAAAAATATCGCTAGATTTAAAGAATAGTGTGGCGGCAGCGCAAGGTAATGTCATGTTTACTGACCAAGCGACTGGACAAAGGAGAGTAGCCAATACTGCATCAAACAACCCCTTGAATAATACTCAAGCCAATTTCGGTGAAAAAGTATCACAAGGTGGCATTATTGGTGTAGCAGACAGTTTAAATTACAACACCGAAACGGGCCAATCAACCGCTGACAACGTTGCTTTTGCTAGTGTTGATATGCAAGCACACGGCTATGCAAAACGTTTAAACAGACCCAATGACAGTCAATACGAATTAGACGAGGTTATGTTCAGCACCTGCCCACCTATGAATCGCAAATGGCAGTTTGATGCCAAAAGCATTGATTTAGATACCGAAACAGGTCGCGGCAAAGCCTATGATACAACCTTCCGTGTCGCTGACGTACCAGTCTTTTATCTGCCTTATTTTAACTTTCCCATAGACAGCCGTCGCAGCAGTGGCTTTTTGGTACCAAGTGCTAGCTTTGACAGTGATAGTGGTCTTGAAGTTGAAGTCCCTTATTATTTGAACTTAGCACCCAATTATGATGCTACGCTCAATACTCATATTTATACTGATCGAAATCCAATGGTATCAGGTGAGTTTCGCTATTTGACCGAAAATTATGGCGGAGGTACTATAAATGCAGCATACCTGCCTAACGATAATGAATATAACGATGAAGACCGCAGCAGCGTGGTTTATGAGCATCTGTGGGAATCTAAGAGTATTCCGCGTCTGAGCGGTGACCTGACGTATAACTACGTATCAGATTCTGATTATTTAGATGATTTTGATACACTTGGTTTGTCCGATAGCACAGTCAACCTTCCAAGACGTGCACGGCTCAATTATTATAATGATTATGTCACTGGTGAGCTAAAAGCTGAAACCTTTCAAACACTTGATGCTTTCGACAGTGATGGTGATGAATTAGAAGACAAAGACAGACCGTACTCTCGCCTACCACAACTGACACTAAATTACCGTCTACCGACCAATAATAACTTTGAAATTACCGGCGTTAGTGACTCTGCTTACTTTAAAAAATCTATCAGTGACGGTTCTGAGACCGAAAAAAGCGGTACACGACTTTATAATAAAATTAGCGCCACGTATCCGATTGAATCTTCTTGGGGCTATATTAAGCCTGAGCTTAGCCTACAACATCTGTACACTGCATACGATGAAGACAGCCTAGAAGACAACTCTTTAAGTGCAGAGGATGGCAGTCAATCGGTATTTGTGCCACAAGCCAGTATTGATGCAGGATTAACTTTTTACCAAGCTGGCTCACCATTTGGAGCGTTTGACGATACGATGGGTGGCTATCAGCTTCTCAGCCCACGATTGAAATACACCTATGCACCATACGAAGACCAAAACGACATTCCCAACTTTAATACCAGTATTGCTTCAATCAGTTATCAGCAGTTATTTTCAGACAGTTGGTTTTTAGGGCATGATCGCTTGCAAGATTTGCATGCAGTGACGCCTGGTGTTAACTATCGTTACATCGATGCAACGGGTGTGACACGTTTTGATGGTAGTATTGCAGAGCAGTTTTACATCGACGATGGTCGTGTCACACTGGTCGACGACGAGCCTATTTTTACGACATCATCATCAGGCATGGTTTGGGATGCTAGTGTTCAGCCCTACAATAATGTTTGGGTCGATGTAAATGGTGCATTAACTAACAGTTATGATTTAAACTTTATCACAACCGAGCTACGCTATCAGCCAACTGAAAACAGCCTATTTAGTGCCGGTTTCGTAAAACGCCAACGTGATGGCAATACCAATCAGCAGCCATTATCAGCCGTTACTGCATCTGCCATATTTCCTATCAATAATAAATGGCGCGTATTGACACAAGGTCAATATGATTACCGTAATAGCAGAATGCTTGATACCCTTGTTGGTATTGATTATGAAGATTGCTGTTTTGGCTTTGCTGTTTATGGTCGTCGTTACTATAATGACTTAGATGTTACCGACGAGCCTACACAAGCAGTTATGGCAGAGATCAGACTTAGTGGTCTTGGCAGTGGTAATAGCAGCTTAACCAGCTTGCTTTCTGAGAAAATACTTGGTTTTGATACTGTTCAATCTGCATGGAAAAACTAGCGCGTGTCGTCATTTAGATTGCAAGGCTTGCAATAAAGAAAATTGCAGCCAAACAAGCAATGACTCGCCGCAAATATTAACATTATAAATGTGCTAATTAACGACACACCTTAGTGCTTTAGCCAAAAAAATTAAAAATAAGTGACCAAACAAAGTCGGCCTAACCCATTGTTCACGTAACAACAACATAGTTACGTGATATTATTTTGGACAAGATTATTCAGTATATGCTTATTAACATAAGCTGAATATGGTTGACCAACTACCATCCGATGCGATGACATTGATGAGGAGCATCATGAGATTTTTTTCTGTACGTCAAACCAGCCGTGCTGTATTTTTTTCTATGGGTACGAGCGTAGGTCTTCTGCTTAGTCTTAACACCCAAGCTGCAACAGTAGAGCCTGAAACAGCTAATACCACAGCTACTGCGGAACAAAGCGCCGTAGATCGTTTGACACCAGCCAATAGCACAGACGGTATCATTGCATTAGTCAATGAAAGTGCCATTTTAAAAAGTGATTTGATTGCCGCTATTACACAAGCTCAATCACGTGCTACAGCTGCTGGCGAGCCAATCACCAACTCAGCGAAGCTACAGTCTGACGTATTGAATGCGCTCATTTTGCGCGAGTTACAGCTATCTATGGTCAAGCGCGTCGGTCTAAATCCTGACGAAACAACTATCAATCAGCGCCTTAGCCAAATCGCACAGTCAGAAGGGCTCAATAGCATCTCGGAATTACAACAACGCTTAGATGCAGCGAGACCTGGTAGCTATGCTGCTCTGCGTGCTCAACTAATCGAAGATGCCGCCATTCAAGCTTTACAACAACGCCAAATCAGTGAACGTGTACGCATTAGCGAACAGGATATTGATGCGTTTTTAGCTTCACCGGAAGCCAAGCGCTTGAACCAAAGTGAATATCAAACCATTCATGTACGGGTTCCTTATATGGACGACTATAGCCGTCTATCAGAAGCACAGCGCGCAGAAGCGTTAAAAGTGGCAGAAACATTACGCGCTCGTCTACTCACACCGAATGTCAATGTTACCGAAGCCGTTGCCGCTAGCCAAGGAAGCTATCCCATTCCTTTACAAGGTGGCGATATGGGCTTTCACAAAGCGGCATCACTACCCACAGAGCTATCTAGTCAAATCACTCAACTAGATATTGGCGATGTCAGTGAGCCGTTAGTCACTCCTGAAGGTATCGACATTATTAAGCTGGCTGACAAAAAAGTCAGTGATACCATGCTAATTCCTCAGTGGAAGACTCGTCACATCTTGGTTAAAGTTGACGAACTCCAAACTGATGCACTTGCTGAACAAAAAATTAATGATTTATACGAACAATTACGCAATGGTGCTGACTTTGCTTCTTTAGCATCGACTTACTCAGACGATCCAGGCTCAGCTGGTCGTGGTGGTGATCTTGATTGGGTCAGTGAGAAAGACATGGTTGCGCCATTTGAAGCTGTCATGAAGAACACAGCAGTTGGTGACTACTCTGCTCCTTTTAAGACCCAGTTTGGCTGGCACATCTTAGAAATAGATGAAAAACGTCAGCAAGATGTCAGTGAGCAGTATCGTCGCAATATGGCACGCCAAGCTCTTTACCAACGCTTAGCGCCACAAGCCCAAGAAGACTGGTTACAAGAATTACGTGCTGATGCTTATATCCAAATACTTGGATAGTCTGTTTATATGTAAACAGCATGAATAACTTTTTAAAAAAGGGTACCTGTTTATACAGATACCCTTTTTTTTATTTATGTACGACAACAATCATAAGCTATGGTAACGCCCTCACAAAGAAAAGCCCCGAACCTAGGGCGATTGGTTCGAGGCTTTAACGCTTCATGTTGTTGTTATTATCTCTTCCATGTTGACTCATCCTAAGTCATAAAAAGCATCTTGCAAAATAACAGGTAACCTGCTCTTTTTATTGATACTTTCTCAACACTGTATCCTTACATATCCTTGTGTTGATGGCTGTATTGTAAGACAGTTGACTTGTTACGGCTAGAGGTTAAAGACCTTAATTAACGTAAGCATATGCTTACGTTTTTAAAGAAGCTCTGAAAACATTATGACTCAAAATTCTGACAGCCTATTAGCCTAAATTTGGCTGCTTTTCTGCATGCTCCTTTGAAACTTTTTCTCCTTCTTTTTTCCCTTCTTCTATCTTACTTTCTGTTTCTTTAATATCTTCTGCTTCGGCAGTCGGTGTATTTTGCGCTTGTTGACTGGTTTTTTCTGGTTCGTACTGTAGTGTTGTCATCACAGGAAAATGATCTGAGCCAATAGAAGGTAGTCGCTGAATATCTACGACGGTAAAGCAAGCACTATGAAAAATGTGATCTAATGCCCAACGTAAAAAGGGATAGTCAGCATGGAAGGTGTTGATAAAATGTCGACCAATACGTGGGTCAAGTAGCCCCGAGATACGTTGAAAACGACGCGTCGTCTTTGACCATGCTACATCATTGAGATCCCCTGCCAATATCGCCGTTTGATTATTTTCTTTGATGTGCTTGCCAACCATTAAGAGCTCTGCATCACGAGTGGTTGATTTGTCCGCTTCAGTCGGGCTTGGCGGCATAGGATGCAAGCAATACAACCAAATCACGCGACCATTTTGCAGGCGCAGCTGTGAATGAACAGAAGGTATGTCATCAATCATCAGATATTTGACGACAGGATCAATCAGTTCGAGCTTAGAATATAGATGCATACCATACAAATTATCCAATGGAACTTTTACCGTATAAGGGTAATCAGGCTCTATTTGATGTAAGGCTGTTTCCCACTTTTCATCACTTTCTAGTATGACCAAAACATCTGGTTCTTTTCGCTGTACCAAATTAACCAGTTTTTGTGTTTGATCGTTAGGTGTCAAAACATTTGAAATCATGATTTTTAACTGATGCGCCTCTCCTACTGGCGTCTCTTTTGCTTGTTGGACTTCCTTTTTCCATAATCTGGTATAGGGTAATATCATTCGCAGCTGAAATGCTAAGGCCATACTTAATACCATAAATAATAGCCACTGACCTAGCTGCCACTCGGACCAAAAGACCAACATACCCATCCAAGCAATGACACCAAGCACCATTATCTGAATGCGTGGAAACTCAACACAGCGCACCCACCAATTATCAAGGGGAATCCAGCCCCATATCGTCACCAAGGCGATAAACCCAGCTAGCCACTGTACGCTGTAATATAATAGTGAGAGATCCATAATATGTATTAACCGTCTAGTGGAATGGTGACTGAAGATAGCTATGTTTAACTTTTCATTAGATTATAGCTTAATACTGAGCCTTGGCTGTGCAATAACTGCCATAAAACATTTGGACTTTTACCATATCTAACAACACCTATATTGTATTCTGCAATACTGATATTGGCATCGTATTGATAAAAACGTAGTATTAATACTGGCATAGTATTGATACTGACTTAGCAACGCACTGTGTTATGAAGCCCATTGGCCATCTGTCATACCTGATTTAGACCGTTTTATTAGGGCGTGTTGAACATTCAAATGTGGTGCTGGCAGTGACTATTTTTTAGACAATATGCAGTGAAATTTTTGATACCTAGTCATTCTAGGTTAAACAATTTCGCCATATATTGGCAAAAAAGAGTACTGCCCCAAAGGGCTGATGCTAAAATCACCCCAAACGTTGTTGCAAGCCTAGCTAAGATCTCGATATTATCGGCGGCTTGCGCCTAGTTTAGTGCAATTTTAGCGATCAGCAGCCCTAATATTTGAATGTTCAACACGCCCTAATGAATACATTAAATCATTTATGGCTATCAAATATATACTAATAAATTAAAGTTATAATAGGCATAGTTAATAGTGTATAAAAAATGGCTAAAAATAGCTAAAACGCCTTGCTTTTTATAGCTATTCACGGCATTGTTACTGGTTAGCTATGCAACAAATAATTGTCAATAGGATTGGACTTCATGAGTAATTTAACAGTAGGCTTGGTGGGCTGGCGTGGTATGGTTGGCTCAGTATTGATACAACGTATGCAACAAGAAAATGACTTCAACGGTATTACGCCCGTGTTTTTTTCGACCAGCAATGCGGGCGGTGATGCGCCAAGTTTTGACGGTATTGAAACCAGCCAATTAAAAGATGCTCATGATATTACTGCCTTAGCGGCTTGTGATGTGGTTATTACCTGCCAAGGTGGTGACTATACATCACAAGTCCATCAACCATTACGTGATAGCGGTTGGAATGGCTACTGGATTGATGCAGCCAGTACGTTGCGAATGAAAGATGACAGTATCATCATTCTTGATCCGGTCAATCGCACTGTCATTGATAGCGCCTTAGCCAGTGGTAAAAAAGACTTTATCGGTGGTAACTGTACGGTGTCACTGATGCTAATGGCTATCGGTGAGTTGTTTAATAAGGGATGGGTTGAATGGGTCAGCGCCATGACTTACCAAGCCGCTAGTGGCTCTGGTGCAAACAACATGCGCGAGCTTATTAGTGGTATGGGCGTATTGCATGATGCGGTCAAAGATGAGCTGGCTGATCCTGCTAGCGCGATTCTTGAAATTGATAAAAAAATCGCGCAAACTCAACGCTCAGAGGACTTCCCTACCCAGTACTTTGGTGTGCCATTAGCTGGTAGCTTAATCCCATATATTGATGTTCAACTAGAGAACAAGCAGTCAAAAGAAGAATGGAAAGGCGGTGTTGAAACCAATAAAATCCTTGGTAATTCTGAAGCCGACAAGATTGCCATCGATGGTATGTGTGTCCGAGTTGGGGCGATGCGCTGTCATGCACAAGGGCTAACGATTAAGCTCAAAAAAGACATTCCGTTAGAAGAGATTGAAGCAGCTCTAAAAAACAGCGGTAACGAGTGGTTGGACTTGGTTGAAGACGATAAAGAAGCCACCATAGACCGTTTAACGCCAGTCGCCGTCACTGGTACATTGACTGTAGCGCTAGGTCGCTTGCGTAAGCTGAATATGGGTCCTGAATATCTAGGTGCGTTTACCGTGGGTGACCAATTATTATGGGGTGCTGCTGAGCCATTACGTCGTATGCTGAATATCATCCGTGAGCAAAACACTTAAGCTCAATATCCAAACAACATTCTTAAACATCAAGCAAAAAAAGACAGCAAACGCTGTCTTTTTTTATGGGCTTAACGTTCATGAACCTGAGAATAGTCAAAGCCGATAAATAACATATTCATAAAAACTGACGCTTATTTTGGTGGCTGCTATTTTAGCTGATAAGCAATCATCACTTCATTACGGCGCATAAATGGTAGTGTCCATGGCGGATTATAACGTGCCAACTCAGGCTCACCTGTTATCACTAAGTCTTGACCTTGCATCCATGTCCGTAACTCTTCAGTTTTTTCTGCAACCTTGTCTTCTCCTGCGAGCCAAGAGAATTTAATGACACCATAAGTCTGTGCAGGCACTTCAATAATCTCAACATTTGGATTATTAGGCTTAGGTAACGTTTGCATGGTGTATTGGCTTGGCATAGTGAACTGTACGCGCCATTTACCATCAGTCTGTTGCATACTCACTGGTGCCGTCATTGCAATTTTTTGTGACGCATTATCATTACTATTCGCTTGTGACTGCATCGTGACCGGTGCTGTCATACTAATCTTGCTACTCTCACCACTTGGCGCTGTATTATTGCCAAAGATGTAGTCAGCTAACGTCTTAAATCCTTCGCGACTAGCCGCACTTTGGTCACCTGTCACCCAAGTCTGGGCCACAAGCTGCTCATCGTAACGACGTAATTCAAAGTCATCCTCTTGCATTAATACGGTATAGTCCGGCTCTTCGGTAGCCATAGCTGCTCCTGATGTTAATAATAAACCACTTAATAGTAGGTAAGCTTTTTTAGTCATATTAGTTCTCCAATGTCCAAAACACCGAGTCTAATGATATTTTTTATATCATTGTTTTTTATATACTTTACCAACTACCCCATAATACTGTCTGTGTCTTTTGGTTATACCCTCATCATATCAAGTATGAAACTTGTTGAACTTATAGGGCTGAAACAACAGATATATCAATGACACATAAATATCCATGTCCAAAAAATCCACCAACAATGTTATAATTAGCGCCATTTTCATAGCTTAAATAGCGATTATCATATGCAATTTGTCTTACACAAAACGGCCAGCGGCGAAACACGTGCACGCCGTGGTACAGTTCATCTCAATCATGGCGACGTACAGACGCCTGCCTTTATGCCAGTCGGTACTTATGGCACGGTCAAAGGCATGTTGCCACGTGATATCGAAGCCATCGGTGCTGATATTGTATTAGGCAATACGTTCCATCTATGGCTACGTCCTGGTACCGAGGTTATCGACAAATTCGGTGGCCTACATAAATTCATGCATTGGGACAAGCCTATCCTCACTGATTCAGGTGGCTTTCAAGTATTTAGCCTTGGTGCCATGCGTAAAATTACTGAAGAAGGGGTTAACTTTAAATCTCCCATCGATGGTGCGAAGATTTTTCTATCACCAGAAAAATCTATGCAGATTCAATATAGCTTGAACTCAGACATCGTCATGCAGTTTGATGAGTGCACGCCATACCCAGCGACTCATGACGAAGCGCAAAAATCATTAGAGCTGTCATTACGTTGGGGACAACGCTGTGTGGATGAACACAAACGCTTAGGCAGCACCAATGCTCTGTTTGGTATCATCCAAGGCAGTATGTATGCTGATTTACGCCAAAAGTCGTTAGAAGGTCTGCTCAATATTGGTTTTGATGGTTATGCTATTGGTGGCTTGTCTGTTGGTGAGCCAAAAGACGAGATGATGAATGTCTTAGATTATATCCCAGATGCTATGCCCGCTGACAAGCCACGCTATTTGATGGGTGTTGGTAAGCCTGAAGACATCGTAGAAGCCGTTCGCCGCGGTGTCGACATGTTTGACTGTGTCATGCCAACTCGTAACGCGCGTAACGGTCATTACTTCGTCACAGGCGACACAGACAATGCTGGTGTGGTACGTATCCGCAATAGCCAGTATCGCAACGATGAAGGCCCATTAGACCCTGAATGCGATTGCTACACCTGTCAAAACTTTAGCCGTGCTTATCTGTATCACCTTAATAAATGCAAAGAGATGCTAGGTGCTCAACTAGCTACTATTCATAATTTACGCTATTACCAACGTTTGATGCAAAGTATTAGAGATGCGATTGAACAAGACAAGTTTGATGAGTTTGTCATCGAGTTTTATACCAAACGTGGTCAAACGGTTCCCGAATTAAACTTACGTTAATTCTGTTTAGTATTTACCATCGTTTATCTGTATCAGTTAAAATAAAAAAGGGCTTAAGA
>NZ_JBQSVL010000007.1:0-87511 GCF_052376215.1 Psychrobacter sp. AOP7-B1-24 | reverse complement strand
GATTTATGGCTTTACAAAGAGATGATAGTATCACTCTCGCTTGCATTATTTTTTCGCATTCAGTTGTTCTATTTTTATAGTCATATGTACGGCGAGCATTTCTTTTCTTTGTCTCACTGCCATTTTATTCACTTTAAGCCTCAGTAGCTAAATAATGACATGCACCAACTGCCAATGCAAGAGATGTAACCTTTCTTAAATTTTCTTAATCCCTTTTGATACTGCCTATTACTATAATTAGTAAACCGAAAGCAAGAAATCTGCCACTGTCTAGTACCCAGCTAGTCATGAGTTCAAAGTTAACAGCAGCAGGTAATAGGGATCACTAATTATGAATTTAACTTCTCCTAAAACCACGCAGTCTCAACGTTATTCTACGCTTTATAATAAATTATTTACTCAGTTTAGCACCTTATCAAACCTGTCAAGAAGAGCAAGGTTGACCGTAATCTATGGCTTATTATTGGTTGTTTTATACCTTGCTTCATTTGCGTTACCTATGGATGACAAGGGTTGGTATGTCAACCTAGTCATCCTTTTAAATTTAACTGGTATTGCAGCGTTTTATCTTCAATTTCCATTGGCTGGTAGGCTTAAAAACACACCTTTATTCAAAAATATTGATTGGGCCATCGCCAAGCATAAAACCATTGGTTATTGGATTGGTGGTATTTTTTTCTTACATCCTTTTCTCATTATCGCACCAAAACTACAGCTATCTACGGCAGATGGTTGGCGATCTGTATTGACCGTTATTATGGCCTCTGAGATGCTGACGGGATTGATTGCATGGGTATTGTTTGTGGTATGGGTGTTGATGTCCATCTTTAAAAATAAGCTACCTATGCGCTATGAAACATGGCGGTTTATACATAGCTTGGGTTTTGTGATCATTGCATTTTTAGCGACAGTGCATGTCACTTCTGTGGGTAGTCATGGGCAGTTTGAAGATGCATTTAACGTGGTGTTTTGGGTGCTGTGCACTTTTGCTATTGCGGGTGTTATTTATGACTTTGCATTTAAACCTAGCGCCATAAAAAATACTGCTTTTACGGTGCAATCAGTGAAAAAGGTGAGCAGTAGTGATTGGATGTTAACGCTAAATACAGACAGTAATACAGCAAAAGAATTTAGTTTTGATGCAGGGCAGTTTGTTTGGATTAATAGTCATCACTCAGCATACGATCTAGACACACATCCATTTTCTATTGCTTCCTGCCGTTCTGATTTGCCTAATATGTCTTTTATTATCCGTGAGCTTGGCGATTATACTCATCAGCTAGGCAGTCTAGAAGTTGGGCAAATGGTATATGTAGATGGTCCTTTTGGACAGATGACGCTAGATGAAAGTCGTAAAGCGCGTGGGATTACTTTGATAGCTGGTGGAGCAGGTCTTGCACCCATGCTAAGTTTGCTACGGCAGTTGGTTGCTAGTGGCGATACTCGTCCTATACGCTTAGTTTATGGTAATAAGCAATGGCAACAAATGGTATTACTTGATGAGCTTCGTACTTTTCAGACAATCCTTATGGATTTTAAATTAATCTTGGTGTGTGAAGAGGTGATTCATAGTACAGAGATATATCAAGGGGTTATTGATAAGACAGTGCTCACTCAAGTGCTAGTGACGGATAATCGCTTAATCCTTGACGAGTGGGCTGTGTATCTATGCGGTCCACAAGCAATGATGGATAGCGTACAAGCCAATCTTAACAAGCTTGGTATGAGTAGCGCTCATATTCATTATGAAAAGTTTGTCTTTTAGTTATCAGCGATTCTAATAGCTGAGCGCATTAAATAAGCTCATGTAGCCAAAAAATAATAATAAGGAGAATCATTATGCCTATTCATCAAATTTCAGGGTGTATTGGTTGTGAATCATGTATTAAAAGTTGTCCGACGGATGTTATTCAACTCGATGAAAAAACCAAAAAAGCGGTCATTATGTATCCTGAAGACTGCCAAATTTGTCATTTATGTCGCCTATATTGTCCGGTTGGTGCCATTACTATCACACCAGAAAAAAGCATACCTGTGATGGTGTCTTGGCGATAGCACTCTATAAATAATGATAGGTGTAATATAAGAGGAACTGGATAATGAACAATCAACATGATGATAAAACCCAAGCAACTCCGGCTGAAACAGTATCTTCAACATTGTCTGAAACATCTAAAAAACAAGGTCTATCTCGACGGGCGTTTTTAGGTGCTACCGGCGTAGGTGTAGGCGTTGCAGTCAGTGCTTATAAGTTTGGTGGAGATTTATTTAGCAGCCCACCACAAGAGAACAATCGTACGATAGAAGAAGCAGATTTTCGCTCAGACAACTATGTCATGGATGTATTGGTGATTGGCGGCGGTATGGCAGGGCTATTTGCTGCAGTAAAAGCCCATGATGCAGGCGCAAAAGTAGCTATCGTTTCTAAAGGTCGAGTAGGTAGCTCTGGATTGACACCATTTGCTAAGGGCATTTTTAGTTACGATAAAAACAATAGTGATGTCAGTATTGATGACTTTGTAAAACAAGTTTCTGAGTCAGCTTATAATACTAATAATCCAGTCTTTACTCGTCAATTGGCTGAGCACTCGTATGACAGAGTACAGGAGCTTAAACAATGGGGGTTTTTTGATTCACCGTTGTGTAATGACTCATTTATGAGACCCATTATGGAGCGCAAAATCCCTATATTTGAGCGAGTCATGATTACGCAACTAACTAAGCAAAATGGTAGAGTAGTCGGCGCCTCAGGTTTTAGCTTAGATAAGCTTGAAGTCTTGCATTTCAATGCCAAAACAGTGGTGTTGTGTACCGGCTCCGGTGGTTTTAAGTCGAGTGGTTTTCCGCTATGTGACTTGACTCATGACGGTAGCATTATGGCTTATGACATCGGAGCCAAGGTGACAGGTAAAGAGTGGAATGATGGACACCCTGGCTCTGCAGTAAACTCAGGCTCATGCTATGACAACTGGCATGGACAGATTGAAGAGACGGTTCAGATAACTGGTGTGGGTGTGCGTCACGACTTAGGGGTAGATTTAAATTATCAAGCATATCAATTAGGAGGGCCTATCTCGATGGGACCGCCAGGCGCTTCAGAGTCAATAAAAGTTAATGGCGGCCCTGCCGTACCAGAGCAGTTCAAGAACCTTGAGATGGAAATGCCACCAAAAGAAAATGGTTCTATATTAGCAAGCTTGTTTAGTGATAAAGGCCCAGGTCGCGAAGGTGCGCCGCCTGGCATGGGTGGTGAATCCGTAGGGGGCTCTACGGCTGGTATGGCGATTCATAAATCAGAAGGACTGGTGCCTATTGATGAAACAGGGCTTAGTACCATTGAAGGGTTATATGCGGCGGGTGATGCACTAGGGTCATATATGTCAGGAGGTATCTACACTCAAGTAGGCTCTTCTGTAGCAGGCTCAGCAGTACAAGGCGCGATAGCAGGTGAAGCTGCTGCGAAAAAAAGTTTGACCCTAACCCAGATTCCTATCAGCAAAACCAATCGAGAGAAAAATAAACAGCAAGTATTAGCACCACTGTTGCGAGATCGTGGTTATAGTCCTGCGTGGGTAACGCAGGTGCTGCAAGGCATCATGATTCCAAACTTTGTCCTGTACATCAAAAAAGAGCGTATGTTACAAGCGGCATTGGCTTATATCGAAGAGTTAAGAGATCATCATAGTCCAATGCTGATGGCTGAGGATTTGCATAAACTACGTATTGCACACGAAACCCATAATATGATTGTTACCGCAGAGATGAAGTTGAAAGCTTCTATCATGCGTAAAGAGAGCCGTTGTAGCCATTATCGGTTAGATTATCCTGATATGGATAGAGAGAATTGGGATGTGTGGATTAATATTTTTAAAGGTAGTGATGGTGAGATGCAGTTTGAAAAACAGCCTTTTACAATGTGGCCAAAATTTCCTGCTTAAGTGTTAGTCGAGACAGTGCTACTACCAAAGTTTTATGATCAAAATAAGAGCGGCCCTAGACTTTTTATCTAGGGCCGTTCTGTTTTAACTGATTGTTTTTAGACAGTTATTAATAATCAATCGTATAGCTTAGACCATAAGTAGTGCCAGAAGCCGGCAGACGATTCATGTCTGAATAAGTAGTTTGATGATAGACCGTTAGGTAGTCTTTATTAAGCACGTTATAAACACCGTAATCCATTCGGCCTACTGGCATTTTAACTTGACCTAATACGTCAAGCGTCATATAGCCCGTGACAGGTAAAGCGCTAGAATCTGGATCGTTTTGTTGGTCTTTATAGGCTGTGTCGCTGCCACCTATTGCTAATGCTTGTAGACGTAAGTTACTGCCTCCATCAAAGTTGTATTGAGCAAACGCAGTACCTTTCAATGGGGTTAGGCGCACGGCATCGAGTTCCAACCAGTCGCCATCTTTGTTATATTGACCACGGGTGTAAGCGACAGTCCCGCCCACTTGCCATTTATCGTTGAGATCGTGGGTCAATGAGCCTTCTACGCCGTAGACGCGCTCATCAGTATCGACGACTTCTACAGTATAGCTATCGGTGAAACGTACAACTTTATCTGACTCATTATAAAAACCGCTCAAACGCGCTGCGGTATCGCCATGTTTGCCTTGCCAACCAAACTCGTAGTTATTGGTTGTAATCGGCTGAACATTGTCTGAATTAACCACATAACCTGCACGCACATCACGCAGCGCACGTTGGATATCTGCTGTCGTGAACCCTTGTGAAAAATTAGCAAAAATCTGATCGTTCGGTGTTAGTTGATAGCTGGTACCAAGATTGAATAGGACTTTGTCATGTTCGGTATTACCTTTTTCTACGTCGCCTGCTTGATAGTCGATGCCATAAGCATTGCTTACGCCACTGATAGCAGGGTTATTAAAATATTCTTCGAGCAGTTGCTCATAGATGGGCGTAAAGGCATCAGTCTCCGATTTCAGGTTTTGGTAACGCACGCCCGCACTGGTATGCCACTTGTCGGTTATATCTATGTCTGCATTGACAAAAGCACCCAATTTATCAATAGTAGTATCTGGCCCACCGTTGTAGGTAAGCCCGTTGGTTTGGGCGGTCAAGCCATTACTAGCAAGAAACACATTTAGATCTTGACCATAATACGTTTGCTCACTATTTTCGCGTTCGAAATCAGCGCCGTAGCTCAGTAGTACGTCTTTGCCAGCAAGTTCAGTCTCTGTTTGCATCGCTGCTCGCAAGCCCATGACTTCGATGTCAGCTTCTGACTGAGTCACAAACACTGCAGCACTGCTAAGCTGGTCTACTGTACTTTGATCAGTTAGACCATTGTCTTGCCATACTTCAGCTGCTTGGGTTGCTGCGCTCTTGGCAGAAGGGTAGAAACGGCCTTTTTCATCTCTATAATAACCGGTCACATTTAAGTTCGAGCCTAAAAAGTCATCGTCGTTATAGCTTAAGTTGGCCGATGTCTTTGTGGTGTATGGTTGATCTTCAATATCGGCACCATCTATAGCGTTTAACGAAGGTGTCGCGCCAAATAATACTGCTAAACCATCACCATAATCTGGACCGTAGTCAGTATCTTGCTCATCATTATAGTAAGTGACTGCAAGATCAAGACGTTGAGTATCAGTCAGTTCCATACCTAAGCTGGCGTTCACGCTTAAAGACTCGGTATCTTGTTGGTCCGTTTGGTTGACATCTGGACTGACACGGTCACCATGGCTATCGAATTTGCCACCGGTACTACCGTAATCCACGTCTAAGCGTCCATATACTCGCTCGCCACCATAACCTAAGGTTTGCCCAACGCTATAACCCAACGATTCAGAATCAAAGTTTCGACTGCTACTAATGCCTAATCGGGTTTGTCTGATAGGACCATAGCCCACATCTGATTTGGTCACTAGGTTTATTAGACCGCCAGCTGCACCAGCACCATAAATACTAGTAGCACCAGATAATACTTCTACTCGTTCAAGCTGAGCAGGATCAATACTGTTCAGTTCTCGTGAGAGGCTGCGTGAGCTGCTTAAGGGTACGCCGTTGAGTAAAAACTGTACTGGGCGGCCATGCATAGTGGTGCCGTAGTTACTAGTTGAGCCGCTGCTGGTACCTAAGCTCGGAATCAGCTGTGCCAATATGTCACCAGTAGTACGATCACCTGTGGCCTGTACCTGAATCTCTTGTTCAGTAAGCACTTGAGTGACAGCAGGCATTTCGCTAATTTTTTGCGCCAGTGCCGTACCGGTTCGAGCGTTTGCAGTCACTGTGATGGCATCCAAAGTAACGCTTGGTTCTTCAGCAGAAGTTGCGCTTGAGGCTGACACTTCTGGCGCATCAACAATATTGTCAGTGCTGTCGTTGATATTGGTTTGAGCGTATAACTGTTGACTGATACAAAGAGTCAAAACGGATAAAGCAAGTTGATGACGACTTTTCATAGTTTCACTTCATTTAGTTGGTTGGGCAAATATCGGTATTGGTTATGCTGAGATAGAGATGCTAGGGACACTAAAATTGTGAATAGTATTGTAAATGATAATGGTTTTTGTTTCTATACTTATTTGTTTTGTATCAGGTTTTGTATTCTCAATCCAGTCATAGCCGTTTTAATGGTCTAAAAACCATCAAATAGTTGGTTATCATTTCAATATTATCAGTACTGATTTTTTATATGATAGTGGTTCGATACAGTTCAAAAGCTCGCGCACTAAGTATTCAAAAAATTAATAATGTTTATTTATATAATGTTTATATATATATTAATGTGCTATAGTTAATACATTACTATCAACCAACAATAAGGAAAGATTGATATGAGAAACCGTCAACATTCATGTGAAAATCATTCGTGCCATAATGATACAGCAACAGTTAGTGCGCCAGCTTTTCCTCAATTGAACCAGCCAGCACCTGATTTTACAGCGTTAACGACTGATGGTATGAAGTCATTGGCTGACTATAAAGGTAAATGGTTAGTACTATTTTCTCATCCTGCGGATTTTACCCCTGTATGTACCACTGAATTTATGGCATTTGCTACTAAAGCGGCAGATTTTCGTGCCAAAAACTGTGAGTTATTAGGACTATCTATTGATAGTGTACATTCGCATATTGCTTGGATGCGTAATATCAAAGAAAATTTTGGTGTAGAGATCACCTTTCCTATTATTGCTGATTTATCGATGCAGGTTGCCAAGTCTTATGGCATGATTCAGCCTGGTGCTAGTGATACCTCGGCCGTACGAGCCACCTTTATTATTGATCCTGAAGGTGTATTGCGGGCAATGATCTACTATCCAATGAGTAATGGCCGCTCTGTTGATGAATTCTTGCGCTTGCTTGAGGCGCTACAAACCAGTGATGAAAACAATATCGCTACCCCAGAGAATTGGCAAGCAGGGGATCCTGTTATCGTACCACCACCACGTACCGCTACAGAAGCCGAAAGTCGTGTGGACGAAGGTTATGACTATACGGACTGGTATTTTAGTAAAAAAACACTCTAATAGACGTGAGCGTTATTTTGATAGTGGATATTGAGTAAATATAGGCGTGTTGATGATTCAATACGCCTAATTTTTTACCTTTTTAAGCCTCCACCGTTTTTTACGATTTCTATTTATGTTATCGACTACTGATACTGATGATCGTCTTGAACATTCTAATCTCAAAAATTTTATCGCTCCAAGGAGAAAAAATGAAAACGATTATATTGTCATTATTCATTCTGTTTGGATTGACTTCCTATGCAAGTGCGGAAGATGCGCTATCTGTGCCACCACAGGAGGTTTGGAATCTCGTACAAGAAGCTCCGGACGAGCTGTTGTTTATTGATGTGCGTGATCCAGTAGAAATCATGTTTATCGGTTTTACAGATGCCGTGGATATTAATATTCCTTTTAAGCTCGTGGATCGTACTCAGTTTAATGAAAGTAAAGGCAGTTTTGCCATGCAGAGCAATCCAAACTTTGCCTCTGATGTAAAAAAAGCATTAAAAGCCAAAGGTCTGGGTAATGATGCACTTATTGTGACTATGTGCCGATCTGGCTCTGCGCGAGGCAAGCCCAGTGCTGATTATCTATTATCGCAAGGGTTTTCAAATGTTAAATATATTGACCATGGCTTTCAGGGTAGTACGGTAAAAGAAGGTAATATGAAAGGGTTTCGTGTGGTGAATGGTTGGCAAAGCTCAGATTTACCTTGGTCGTCAAAGATTAATACTGACAAAATCAATAAGCCATAAGCTTTGCTAGGAATGATAAAGGTGTGTTTTTTAGAATGACGACACACCTGAGTAATATTACGACTGATGACAAGAGTTATCCGCAAGAGTTTGTAAAATTCCACACGATACCGTTGATGTATTGCCAATGCACTTTTGCCGTAAAACAGTTAGATGCTGCTTTAACTGTGCCAGCTCTTGCATGCGTATCTCGACAGCATGAATATGATCATCCAACAAATGGTCTACATCTGCACAGTCTTTATCAGGTTCATCCCAGTACCCAAGTAGTGTTTGCACCTCATTCAATGTCATGTCTAGCGTCCGGCAATGCATAATAAACTGTAGGCGTTCGACATGGTCTTCGCGGTATAAGCGATAATTACCTGCGCTACGAGATGGCTCCGGCAATAAACCTTCCTTTTCGTAATACCGAATGGTCTCTACTGTGGCACCTGTTCGTTTAGCGAGTTCTCCAATTTTGATTGCCATCGTAACTTCTCTTATCTATAACCTTAAAGTAACTATGAGGTCTGATCGTAAATAAATCAACTTTCTCAGGTTAGATACAAACAGCCTTGACTCTAAAGCTACTATAGGGTTCATAATATATTTATTAAAAAATGCCCTAAGGCAGGATAAATTATTATGAAATATCATATTGAAGGTATGGACTGTGCTGGCTGTGTTAGCAAGATTGAAAAGGCGCTCACCCGTATGCCGGGTGTTGACGATATAGAGCTGAGCTTTGCGACGGAAAAGTTATCATTGACGTTGGCGGCTGATTCGACCACTCAACTCAGTGATATCGAAAAAACCATCAAACGACTTGGCTTTGGTATATCTGACTATACAGATTCATCAATCGCCTCAAATACGGGTGGTGATGATTCATCAGAGGCACTACGATCGCATTGGTGGCAAACTCTAAAAGGCAAGCAAGTGGTTGTTCTTGGTATTTTGATGGTTGTCGCATATGCACTCGCATTACTGTTTCCAGATTATGAAATATGGGTGTTCGCGGTAGCGGTGATTGCTGGTGTGTATCCATTTTCCCGAAAAGCCTTTGCGCTAGCGATGTCAGGTTCGCCTTTTTCGATTGAAATGCTGATGTCTGTTGCTGCCATTGGCGCGCTTATTATTGGGGAAGCGGAAGAGGCTGCTGCGGTTGTGTTTTTATTTTCGATTGGTGAGCTATTAGAAAGCGTGGCTGCTGATCGCGCACGTGCTGGTATTAGAGCTCTGTCATCACTGGTGCCAAAAACGGCAGTATTACTTGATAAAAATGGTGAGCAGCGTGACGTTTCGGCTTCATCGTTGCAGGTAAATGACCTCGTACTCGTGCGCCCTGGTGATAGAGTGTCTGCCGATGGTATCATCGAGCAAGGTACGTCTAGCCTTGATGATTCACCAGTAACAGGCGAGTCTGTACCAGTTGCTAAAATGGTAGGTGATGATGTGTTTGCAGGGTCAATTAACATAGATGGCGCGCTACACGTACGTGTACAGAAAACAGCAGCGGACAACACGATTGCACGCATTATTGAGCTGGTAGAGCAGGCGCAGGCTTCCAAAGCGCCGACTGCGCGTTTTATCGAAAAATTCAGTCGATACTACACACCCGCAGTGATGGCGATTGCCTTATTGGTTATTATTATTCCACCGTTAGCCCTAGGCGGCGAGTGGGCCACTTGGCTGTATCGTGGCTTGGCACTCTTGCTCATTGCTTGCCCGTGCGCTTTGGTCTTGTCAACCCCAGCCGCTGTTGCCTCTGGTCTAGCAGTCGCTGCGCGTCGTGGCTTGCTGATCAAAGGTGGTAGCGCCTTAGAAGCGATTGGTCGTGTGAGCACAGTTGCTTTTGACAAGACTGGTACCTTAACCGAAGGCAAGCCCTGTGTTACCGACGTTGTTTCTTTTATACAAGAGGATATGGTTTCTCAATCTAAACATGAGGTATTGGCGCTCTTTGCTAGTGTAGAGTCTGGCTCTAATCATCCACTTGCCAAAGCTATCGTCGAGTATGCGAAAGTCAATCAAGTTGCTGTACCTGCGCCCACCAATGCCTATGCGACTGCTGGTAAAGCGGTGCATGCTACGGTCGCAGAGCAGTCTCTAACCATTGGTTCGCCTGTTTATGCTGCTGATGTCGCGTTGCTGTCGCCCAAACAACAAGCACACATTGAGTCGCTACAGAATGAAGGCAAGACGGTCTCGGTTCTGTTTGATGAGCAAAGCGGTGAAGTCCTTGGATTGGTCGCGCTACGAGATGAGTTGCGAGAGGATGCGCAAGAAGGGGTGGTACAGCTTAAAGCAATGGGTATACGCTCTATCATGCTCACAGGTGATAATCATCGCACTGCGCAGGCACTCGCTAGCAACTTAGACATAGAATGGAAAGCCGAGCTGCGGCCAGAAGACAAGTTACGCCTGCTAAACGAGATGAGGGACAATACCCAAATAGCGATGGTGGGCGATGGTATCAATGATGCTCCAGCGCTCGCCACCGCAGATATCGGCATCGCAATGGGTGGTGGTACTGATGTGGCCATCGAAACAGCCGATGTCGCCTTATTAAAAAGCCGTGTGACCGATGTCGCTCATCTAGTCGCACTGTCGCGAGCAACCATGTCTAATATTCATCAAAACGTGATTTTTGCGCTGGGTCTAAAAGGTGTTTTTCTCATCACTACCGTACTGGGTATGACTGGTCTATGGATCGCTGTCATAGCGGACACTGGCGCAACCATTCTGGTCACACTGAATGCGTTGCGATTGCTTGGCTTCAAAGGGCCGAAAACGTTGAGAGATAAGACTAAAAAAAGGTAAATACGCTAGTCGCTTGAGTTTCGTTGAGGATGCTTGAAAGGAGTTACTTTGACGGGTAAATTCAATGTGTGAGCTGAGAGTATTTAAGGCATGTCCTCAATTCAAGCGATAGTCATCTAACTGGGCTAAAAATGGCTAAATCTTGCCAAACATCGTCAAATAGCTGGTCAATATCTCGATATTATCTACACTATTCTTCTCGTTTGACGGCAATTTATCTTATTTTTATCTCCATTTTTGAAATGAGGACACGGCCTAGATTATAGCTCTTTTTAATAGACAACAAACCCCTGCTAATATTGAAAATAACAGGGGTTTATTTTGGCGTTTAATAGCTAAAGCCTTTCTAACTTCTCGTTTGAATGTTCAACAGACCCTAAGCCCTAATGACAATTTATTTGGCTTTCAAAAAATCTTTGATCTCTAATAACAACAACTCATTATCATCTGCTCGATTTGGGTCTCGGCTAGAGGAAAAAGGCAGGTTGTTATCATTACCGACCACGATGTGGCTTTCATCGACGATGTCTACATTTTCAATAGTAAAAAATGGAAATACAAATTTATCATCTACTAAAGATTTTTTAGCCGCGCCCTTGGTGTCTTTAATGGCCATCAAATCAATGTAGGCGACCTTTTCAGCGATCTCACTTTTAGGGTCTAATTTGACTTTATATATACGTTTGAATACTGCTGGTTTGTCAAAGCATTTACTTGTATCTACAGCTGGTTTTTGACAAGCTTTATCACTGACACCTTCTAAATTATCTCGTTCAATAATCAAACCATAAGTATCATCGATCATATTAAAATCTCCGATCGCATGTTCGTTATCATCAAGTACGTATTTCCAACTCTTATCAGTATAGGCATTACGCTTGGTATCAAACTGCAAGATACGTAAGAAGTCATGACCATCGACTGAATCATATTGTTGACGTTTGTGGTTATAAACAGGGCCTTCTAACATTGGATATAAATAACGTCCATCTGGTGCAGATGCCATGCCTTCAAAACCTTTAGAGCGCTTGATATCGTATAGCGGTAATTTATCATCAGGTTTGCTTGGTAGTTGTAATGTAGGATGGTCTGGAGAATATACTGTTTTCCCATCTACTTTTGTGTCATACATGGTCTTAAGTGTGCCTTCGCTATCGAATCTTAGTAACCATGGGCCAAACTCTTCACCCACCCAAATATCCCCATTAATAATCTGAAAGCTTTCAGGATCAAAATCAGACCCTGTTAGATAGCGACGGTCACTGTCTTGCTGCGTAATTCGGTGAGATATCACTTTATTCTGATCGTTAAAAAAAATAGTCTTTATAGGTTCAAAAACGCCTTTATCCCAATCAATTTTATACTGACGCATGAATAACATGGCATCTGGCGAGTTGGCTTTACTACCAAAACCATTGTCCGTCAGTATCCAATAACTGCCATCAGGCATGTATTGAATACCAGAATGTCCTTGTACAGGTTGTCCCGGAAATGGCAGTTTGATACCTGTGGGACGACCTGCCGACTTACCTTCTACACTGCCAAGTTTTTCAATCAATTTCCCAGTAGTGTATTTACCACTGACTTGCAAATCTTTAGGTGCATCACTCGGAGCCGAGATAAATGTTTGAGACGGTAGTAGGGCATGTGAGACCAATTCGGCAGGATAAGCATCCGCTGCTATTGCTAACTGACTGATACTGGCGGTCGCGATGATAGCCATACTTATTCTCAACAAATTAGCCTTTATCACGTACATTCTCTACTCCAATTTTTCAATTTATTATTGTTGATAGTTAATGAGGAAGACTGAATTATGGCTGTAAAGTATGTCTATTTAATGACACTAATACTCATGCTGAATAGGCTATTTAAGGTGATTCATGAAAGTATGAAAGAGAGATATGGTTATGAAGGTTTATGTCTATAAGCTTGCTCCAGCGATAAACATATAAGCGTAGTTGTTCATCAAATAGCTCATCAAAATATCTGTTAGTTAACTTCTTTTTTATCCAAGAACCTTAATAAGATGAATTAAATTCATCTTTTGTTTAAATTGTATCGTTTTTATTCATGTTCTGATTTAGGTATGATTCATCTCATACACAAATTTGGTTTTATCTCAGATATTGAGAACAGATTAAGGCAGTCAATCACCATGAGTACACCGTTTACCTATTCAGTTTCGAGCATTCGTTTTGATGAAAACTATCAACCTGCAGACAGCACGCGTCTGACGACTAATTTTGCAAACTTGGCGCGTGGTGAACATCGCGAAGAGAACTTACGCAGAACATTAAGAATGATAAACAATCGCTTTAACGCACTGGCGCATTGGGACAACCCAACAGCAGACCGCTATTCTGTTGACGTGGATATTATTTCTGTAAACATGGATATCGAAGGCAGCGGCAATAATTTTCCTATTATTGAAACCTTAAAAACAACGATTACCGATCATAAAGACAACACCCGTATGGAGGGCATGATTGGCAACAGTTTTTCCTCTTATGTACGCGATTATGATTTTAGTATCGTACTGTTAGATCATTTTGATAAAAAACCAGGTGAGCCGGTGCCAGGAAACTTTGGTGACTTACATGGTAAGTTGTTTCAAGACTTATTGAATTCAGAGGCATACAAAGCACAATTTAATAAAAAACCAGTGATTTGCCTCAGTGTTTCAACCAGCAAGACGTATCAGCGTACAGCCAATCATCACCCTGTATTAGGGGTTGAATATAGACAAGATGAATACTCACTGACCGATGAGTATTTCCACAAAATGGGCTTAACCGTTCGTTACTTCATGCCTGTAGGTAGTGTCGCGCCGTTAGCGTTTTATTTTGCCGGTGATTTGTTAAGTGATTACAATGATTTTGAGCTAATCAGCGCAATCAGTACGATGGAGACGTTCCAAAAAATCTACCGTCCTGAAATTTACAATGCCAACTCGACAGCGAGTCAGGTGTATCAACCAAGCCTTAAGTATCAAGATTACTCACTGACGCAAATTGTATATGACCGTGAAGAGCGCAGCCAAATGGCAGTGACACAAGGTAAGTTTACGGAAGAAACGTTTATCAAGCCTTATCAGGAGATTCTTGAGCAGTGGGCGGCAAGCTATACCGTTGATAGCCAAGCGGATAAAAAACAAACCAATAATAAATATGCGGCTTAACTGTCCAAATTAGAGAAGATTACCCACCATGACAAAACTATTATTACCAACCTCAACTGCTGGCAGCTTACCGAAACCTTCTTGGCTGGCAGAACCTGAAAAAATTTGGTCACCTTGGGCATTAGAAGGGGATCAGCTGATTGAAGCCAAACAGGATGCATTGCGTTTGTCACTGCAAGAACAAGTACATGCAGGGATTGATATCGTAAGCGATGGCGAGCAGACCCGTCAGCATTTCGTGACCACGTTTATCGAACATCTCGACGGTGTTGATTTTGAAAATCGTGAAACCGTAAAAATCCGCAATCGCTATGACGCAAGCGTGCCATCAGTGGTCGGTGCGGTGAGCCGCCAAAAACCAGTATTTGTAGAAGATGCGAAGTTTTTACGTCAGCAAACCAATCAGCCAATCAAATGGGCCTTACCAGGTCCAATGACGATGATTGACACGCTGTATGACGGTCATTATAAAAGTCGTGAGAAACTGGCTTGGGAATTTGCTAAAATCCTGAACCAAGAAGCAAAAGAGCTAGAGGCAGCTGGTGTTGATATTATCCAGTTCGATGAGCCTGCTTTTAATGTGTTCTTTGATGATGTGAATGACTGGGGTATTGCCACGTTAGAGCGGGCTATTGAAGGTCTAAAATGCGAAACCGCAGTACACATTTGCTACGGCTATGGTATTGAAGCCAATAATAACTGGAAAAAGACACTGGGCTCAGAATGGCGTCAATATGAGAAAGCCTTTCCTCAGCTGCAACAGTCTAAGATCGATATTGTTTCACTGGAATGTCAAAACTCACATGTGCCGATGGATTTGATCGAATTGATTCGCGGTAAAAAGGTAATGGTTGGTGCCATTGATGTGGCAACCAATACTATTGAGACACCGGAAGAAGTGGCTAATACACTACGCAAAGCGTTACAGTTTGTCGATGCTGACAAGCTCTATCCTGCGACTAACTGCGGTATGGCTCCGTTATCTCGCCAAGTTGCAAGAGGCAAGCTAAATGCATTAAGTGCAGGCGCACAGATTGTTCGCCAAGAGCTGACTGCGTAGGGCTTATCTATCTGTAGGCAATCAGTAATGGTAACTGCCGTTTTAGAATTCAAAATTTAGGATCTCAGCAATGATTAAAGATATGATTGAAGCAACCGATTTTAGAGATGCCATGTCTTTGTTAACGACTGCGGTCAACGTTGTCACCACAGAAGGTGTATCTGGCGTTCATGGGTTTACAGCATCGGCAGTATGTAGTGTCACAGATACACCGCCAACTTTGCTCGTCTGTATGAACCAGACGTCGCGTTCACATGGGCATTTTATCGAAAACAAAACGTTGAGTGTCAATGTGTTAGGCGCTCATCATGAATCAATATCCAATGCGTTTGCTTCTAAATTAAATTCAGAAGAGCGCTTTAAACAGGGTTCTTGGACTCGATTAGCGACTGGTGCTCCTATTTTAGAAGATGCATTGGTCAGTTTTGACTGTGAGATTGAGCAAGTGCAGGAAGTGGGTACGCATAGTGTGTTTATGTGCCGTGTTGTCGCAGTCAAACAAACGAAACAACACAGAGGGCAGGAGGAAAGTTTGGTTTACTTTAATCGTGCTTATTCTCGCGTTGGTCAAGCAGAAATAGCTTAAGTCCATTATTCATCGTCAGCCAACCATTTAACTAAATTTAACTAAGAAGTAAATATCCCGTGGAATTAATCATTTTTTTAGTCATAGGTGCCCTCGCAGGATTTGCTGCGGGGCTTTTTGGTGTGGGCGGTGGAACTATCATCGTGCCACTATTATTTATTGTCTTTACTCAGATGGGGTATAGTCCTGACAACATCATGCATTTGGCGTTAGGTACGTCACTTGCGACCATTATTGTGACGTCTATTAGCTCCTTAATGGCACACAATAAAAAAGGCGCAGTCATGTGGCCTGTCTTCAAAAATTTAGCACCTGGCTTAGCGATAGGGTGCTTTTTAGGGGCAGGGATAGCAGGGCAGATATCTGGGTTATATCTTCAGCTCATCGTCGGTGTGTTTTTGCTGTGGGTTGCCTTTAAAATGTTTACCGGTGGCAAAAAGAAAACAACTAACGATACCAATAATCTTCATACAGTATTGCCTTCAAAACCCAAGCAACTGGCAGCAGGTGGGGTTATTGGTATCGCTTCTGCCATCTTTGGTATTGGCGGTGGTAGTCTAACAGTGCCATATCTCACGCGTTATGGTGTGGTTATGCAGAAGGCAGTCGGTACGTCAGCGGCGTGCGGCCTGCCTATTGCGATTGCTGGTGCGTTAGGGTTTATGTTTTTTGGAATGAAGCAGCAAGTAGATGTGCCCAATACGATTGGTTTTGTCCACGTTTATGCCTTTTTGGGCATTAGTATCATGAGCTTTTTCACTGCAAAGATAGGGGCGAAAGTGGCTCATATATTATCACCGCAGCTATTAAAAAAATGTTTTGCGGTATTGCTGACCATAGTAGGGTGTTATTTTCTTTATAAAGCGCTGCGTTAAGTATTGGTAGCGGTGTCAGAGATAAAGGTCACGAACAGCATTGGTTCGTGACCTTTATTTTTAATGGCTTAGGCATCTATTTTAAGTAGTCTGTTAATAGGATTTGAGGTGAGATGGCTAGTTCCATTGGGGTATACCCAAATTGCTATTATCTTTTAAAAGAGCTACTCTCCGATATATTTGGGGCGGCTCAGTTTTTAGGTTGGTAATTCTGTTAAATTAAGTTTTCTTAAAAATGCTCTCTAGAAATTAAAACAAAATCTTCCAACGTTGCAAAAACTTCATTTTGATCAGAATTTGTATTATTAACATACAAAACTACAGGAAAGCCGCCTTCTTCTAATGGCTCGTTATCAAGCAAATCAATATTATTTACAATTTGAAAACTCTCACCCTCATATTTTTTACCATAAATATAATAAAGTCCATAGTAAGAACTTTCATGCTCCTCAAAATCCAATAAGCAAAAGGACTCTATTCTTTCTTTGGCACTTACTAAACTAAAGAAAGTTCCATAAATTTCATAATAAGTACCTTATTTTTTAATCCTTACACTTGATACTTTTTAATAGCATTTTCATAGCCAAGTATTTTCTCAGACTCTTTCATCAGTATAGACCAGTCCTCGCTAATGCACAGATCACGAATAGAATATGTATGATAGGTATGCCACGAAGTACACTGTGGCTATCTCAGCGAGTTAAAACCATTGATATTATTAGCCCACAGCTGAACGTTTGAGTCCTCACTAGGGTACCATTCTTTGTTCTCATCAAAAAACTATCGGAAATAATTGGGACATTATTATCTTAATTATTTCCGATAGGTGGGTCTATTTAACAGGGTGCTTATACCCAGATATCTACGTGATGACCGCCTCATACAGCCCCTTACGCTTAAGCAGTTATCATTAATTACCAGGCATAGATACATAACCTGGCAGCTGCTCTAGGCGATTCATCCATGCCTTAATATTGCTATAGCTGTCTATAGCAACCTCTCCTTCGTGTGCAATTGAAATATAGGGATAAACTGCGCAGTCAGCAATAGTAGGACGGCTAGCTGCCAGCCAATTATGGTGAGCAAGGTGATCGTCAATCAATGCTAGTATTTTATACGAACGTTCTAAAGATTGCGTTAAATCACTTTCAAAACCGAATTTTTTGATCAAACGTGCTACGTTGGGCCCGTGCTGTATCTCATTAGAAGCAGTAGATAACCACTGCATCACATCAGCTTGCAGATGGGCTTCGTTAGGCCACCACGCTTCACCACCATACTTATTGGCTAGGTATACTAATATGGCTTGAGCATCTCTTAATATGACCGAGCCATCTTCTAAAACTGGGATTTCTCCCCAAGGATTTAGTTTAAGCATGGCTTCTTTTTTATGTTCGCCTTGCATAAAGTCAACAGGCACAATCTCTAGCGGTATGTCGATAAGTGAGGCAAATAGCCTTACCTTATAACAATTTCCAGATAGCGCTAAATCATATAGTTTCATAGTTTTTTTCCTCAGATAGTAGTTGATTAAATTCTAGTACATTTCCATCTGGATCACGGATGAACAAAGCAATCCTTCTCGTGCCTAATTTTTTAGGACCTTCTGTAACTCTTATGCCTTCTTTTCGGAGCCAGTCTTGCAGCTCGTTTATATCATCAATAATAAATGCTGGATGCGTCATACCAGGTTTTTTAATGGCTTCATCGAGTAGAAGGTTTCTTCTGTTTGTTATTTTTGCTGCATTAAAAATCAGATTAATTCTTACACCTGCTGATGTCATCATCTCATTTGCTTCACCTTCGGGTATGCGGTAGGTTTCTTTGAATCCAAGACGCTCATAGAAAGCAATAGCTTCGTGCCTATTACTCACTCTAATACCAACATGATCGTAAGCAAGCGCAACCTGTGAGTTTGTGTGAGTTGCATTACTCATAAGATGTTTCCTATATCGGTTTTGATACATCTACTATGACACTTTGCCATTTAAAAGATAATACTGTAATTTTGATAATGATATTTTCAATAAATGAGAGGGTTATGGACCGACTACAAGCAATGTCTATGTTTGTGAAAGTGGTGGAGGTGGGCAGCTTCTCCGCCGCAAGCAAAGATTTGAACGTGCCATTGCCAACCTTAAGTAGAAAGATAGCTGAATTTGAAAACCAACTGGGTGTTCGTTTGTTGCATAGAACCACCAGAAAACTCTCTCTAACAGACTCTGGAAGTGATTATATAGACGCGTGTAAAAGAATATTGGAGCAGGTGGAAGAAGCAGAGGGTAGAGCCAAAGGAGAGTATTTAGAGCCAAAAGGAGATTTGGTGATAACAGCGCCCATTATGTTTGGAAGGCTGCACGTGCTACCAATTATTATTGAGTTTTTGTCGTTATATCCAAACATAAACGTGCAGCTTCTATTGTCAGATAGAAACATGGACTTGTTCGAAGATGATGTAGACATGGCCATTAGAATAGGTCAGTTGCCAGATAGCACCATGATAGGTACTCAAGTAGGCAGTATGCGAGTCGTGACCTGTGCAAGCCAACTATTCTTATCTGGACAGCCTGAATTACAGTCACCTTATGATTTAACCCAGCGCTCTTGTATCTTGTTAAACACGGCAAAGACAATCCCTTACTGGCGCTATTATTTGCCAAGCTCTGGATTAACAGTTCACATAGATGTCTTGCCTAGACTAACGGTCAATGACAGTGACTCTGCTGTTAAAGCTGCGGTAAAAGGTGTGGGCATTACTCAGCAATTACATTATCAAGTGCAAGATCTTATCGATAAAGGTGATCTCAAGGTCATACTTCATGAGTTTGAGCCTGATAAAGTCCCAGTGCATCTGCTTCATAAGACTCGAAAATACTTACCTCAAAAAATGAAGGTTTTTTTAGAATTTATATTGCCAACACTCAAAAAGAGCATTAGCGATTTATCCGTTTCTAATTGATTATTTTTTGTCATTCATAAAAAACCCTTGTTATCTCGTTAATACAAGATGGTAAGGGGTTAGAGTAGTATTTTTAGTACTCAGTATGATAAGTAATTACTCGCCTACAAAATTTGTCATTAAGTAATTACCTATCATACTAAGAAAGTACTAATCTACACTATATTCAAACCATTGATCTTAGCTGAGTAACTAATGTTTTAAGCACTTTCTGGGGTTTATATCACTTATGCCTATATAGGTTCTATCTTAATTCATCTCATATTCTTTAATCGCTTGTTGAACAATTTTACTATTATTATTCGATAACTTATCAATTCCATATCCTAGCTTAGCTACTTCCACTCTAACATGGTCCAATTTAATTATGCCTCTACATTGTGTAGATTGAGAGCATGCCTTAGCATTAGACTTTTACAATGATTAAATAGCTTCTTTGGATACTTTTTATTTGAACTTTAGTGAACATAAGTCTATCATGATAAGGTTGTCAAAAATATTTTATCGCTAATTATTTTTTATATCGGTAAGGAATTCTAATGAAAAGCATTCCTCATGAGGGAAAAGGTATTTTAAACCCGAAATACGCAATAAAAATAATGGGTTTTAATTTCCTAGCATTACAAATCTTATTAGGCGTTATAAGAGAGAGGAGAGTTGTTGAATTTTCTTGGGGCTTATACTGTTTCAGTCGATACCGTCCAAAAAAGATTATTAACTATGAGATAGATTTGGAGAAAATCGAATTTTCTATGCTTACAAGTCTTTGTATAAATAAAGAAAATTTAATTTGTCGTAGTGTGTCCTGTAATGGACTTGAGAAAGTATATGCTGAATACGGTCAACCTGGTGCTCGCTTAGTATATACATCATCAGATAGTAATAATATTTATGATCCATACAGAAATGATCTTGGTATATATCATATACACGACATTATCAATATCGAAAACGATAGATACTTAGTTTCTACAGGTGATAGTAATAAATATTTAGATGAATTTATAATAAATGCTAACCATTGCAAGTTAGTAAAACGTCACCTAACTCACTTAGGAGGATTTACATCATCAATAAAAATAAAAGGAACCGTATTTTTTGGTACTGATTTTACATACAGACCGAACTATATTTTGAATTTCAATTCGGGTAAAAAATATTTTTTGCCTAAACAGGCATGGCTGGAGTATGTAATAAATATACGTGTTGAATCTGAGAGCTCAAATACTCTAACTGTAATCACAAAAAAGTTGAATTATGCTATAGGACATCAGATCGTTTTTTGCTTGATAAGTAATAAATTTATATCTGCGATAAAAATATCCGTCATTGACAAGACTTCTTATGAAACCATTTAGGATCAGTTGAAAAAGTATTGAAGTATTAAAAACTCTGTAGAATTAGAAAATTTAGCATAGATTTATTATTGACCTCTACCTTCTTTAAGCCACTTCTTTTGTTTTTTTGAGGGCATAAAAACCCCCTTGTCATCTCATTAATACAAGATGGCAAGGGGTTAGGGTTGTACTTTTAGTGTTCAGGATGATACTTTATTACTCGCGTACAAGTTTTCAAAAACTTATAGCATAAATTATTCCACAGTCACCGATTTTGCAAGGTTACGTGGTTGATCGACGTCTGTGCCGCGCATTACTGCCACATGATATGACAGTAGCTGTACGGGCACACTATAGACGATAGGCGCTAGCGTCTCACACACATCAGGCACATAGACCACATGTAGTCTGTCTTCTGCGATCATTTGGCTAGACTCACTAGCAAATACGAACAGCTCACCATGACGGGCATGTACTTCTTGCATGTTGGCTTTTAGCTTATCAAACATGCTGTCTTTAGGTGCCAGTACGACGATTGGCATGTCTTTATCGACCAATGCCAATGGGCCGTGTTTAAGCTCGCCTGCGGCATAACCCTCTGCGTGAATATAAGAGATTTCCTTAAGCTTTAACGCACCTTCTAAGGCGATAGGAAACTGTAACCCGCGACCTAGGAACAAGCAGCTTTTCTTTTCTTCAAAGCTTTCGCTCATGGTTTTAATCGGTGCATCGAGGTTTAAACTGGCATGCAGTTGACCAGGCAGTCGTTGTATCTCCGCAATCATTGCGCTCAAGCGCTCACCAGTCATGCGCTGCTGTACGACACCAACTTTCAGTACTAATAGCATTAAAGCAATAAGCTGTGCAGTAAATGCTTTGGTAGAGGCGACACCAATCTCTGGGCCTGCGAGCGTCGGTAAGAAAACATCTGTCTCACGTACCAATGACGAGGTAGGTACGTTACACAATGCTAAGCTGACCAGACCTGTTGGCGTATGTTTTTGAATATCACGGAGCGCAGACAACGTATCAGCGGTTTCACCAGACTGAGAAATACAAATTACTAAGGTGTTATCGACGACGACTGGATTGCGATAACGAAACTCGCTAGCCACTTCAACTGAACAAGGGATACGTAGAAGGCTCTCAAACCAGTATTTTGCGACCAGCCCTGAGTGATAGCTGGTGCCACAAGCGATAACTTGTACATTACGAACACCCGATAGCTGCGATTCGTGACGCTGCAAAAAATCATCGCGTAATTTAGAGGTTTCACTCTTGTCGACGGCCATCTCAATCGTACGAGCAACGGCATCTGGCTGCTCATAGATTTCTTTGAGCATATAATGCTTAAACTCACCTTTATCGGCATTATGCTGTGCCGCATCAATCTCATGAACTTGCCGTGTGACCTCAACGCCGTCAGCGTACACCTGAATCGTTTTACGAGTTAGTCTAGCGATATCACCTTCTTCTAAATACATAAAGCGGTTGGTAACTGGCAATAGTGCCAACTGATCTGATGCGATGAAGTTTTCGCCGATACCCACACCGATCACTAGCGGTGAGCCCAGACGCACCGTAATCAGCTCATCTGGACAGTCAATATGTACGACACCAAGGGCAAATGCACCATGTAACAATGGAATAACCTTACGCACAGCTTCTAACAGATCTGGTGTGTTTTGATAAATGTCATTAATGAGATGCGCGACCACTTCGGTATCTGTCTGCGACGTAAATTCATAGCCTTTCGCCATGAGTCCTTCTTTGAGTTCAGCATAGTTTTCGACGATACCGTTGTGCACGATGGCAACTTTACCCGAAACATGTGGATGGGCATTACGCTGCGCAGGTTCGCCATGAGTTGCCCAGCGAGTATGAGCAATACCGATATGACCGTCAAAGAATTCTGGATTCACGGCGACTGCATCGACCAATGCTTGTACTTTACCGACTTGGCGTTCACGATGTAGCTCACCATTACGGATGACAGTCAAGCCCGCAGAATCATAGCCTCTGTATTCTAGACGTTTAAGACCTTCGAGTAAGATATTGGCGATATTACGTTCAGCAACTGCCCCTACAATTCCGCACATGGCTATTCCTTAAGTTTAATTTTTGATATTTTTATGTTTTGACCGATTGATATAGAGAGGTTTGACCAATCAATAATGTGGTTGACTGCTAAGCAACTTATTTCATCGCGCTATAGTTGATCCACTATAAAATAAATACAGCGATACTGGGTGCATTTTGCGTAGCCTTTGTCTGCGCAGGCACAGCAAGCAAGGAAAATGTATGCCAGTGTCGCATGGTTATATTTGTAACTGTTTTATTTAGGACTGACTATATCAATATGATAAAGCAGCACCACAAAAATTGCCGTACTGCTTAAGTTTTTTTAAAAATACTATGATTGACCTAACTCTTAACAAAGCGACTATTTTTTAGTGGGTCGTTGAAAGTCGTTTTTTTGTGTTTGTCGAGCGCGACCAAAGGCCAATGCGCTGGCATCCACGTTTTTAGTAATCACAGAGCCTGCTGCAACCGTTGCTGTATCACCAATCGTCACTGGTGCTACCAAGCTGGCATTTGAGCCGATAAAGGCATTATCTTCAATGGTGGTTTGCGATTTGTTGGCACCATCATAATTACAAGTAATCACGCCAGCACCGATGTTGACGCCAGTTCCGACGGTGGCATCGCCGACATAGCTTAAGTGGTTCACTTTGCTGCCGTGACCGATAGTTGATTTTTTGATTTCGACAAAATTACCAATTTTACTGTTGTCAGACAACACGGTCTCAGGACGCAAGTGGGCAAATGGACCAATATCGACACCAGCACCGACCTCGGCATGATCAATGACGCAGTATGGTTTGATATAGCAGGCATTGCCCAGTTGTGAGTGTTTAATAACACAGCCTGCTTCAATATAAACATTGTCTCCCAAGGTGCAGTCACCCTCGAATACGACGCCAACATCGATAAACACGTCTTGACCTGCCGTGAGCGTACCACGGATATCGACACGGGTAGGATCGGCGAACTGCACACCAGCTTCTTGTAAGTCAGCGACTATTTTGCCCTGCCAAGTTCTTTCTAAACTGGCAAGCTGTTGGCGATTATTGACGCCCTCAATCTCAAAGGTATGCTCAGGCTCAATCGCTGCAATGGTGATGCCATCAGCGACGGCCATTTTGACAATATCGGTCAGATAGTATTCTTGTTGCGCGTTGTCGTTAGAGAGCTCAGGTAGGTATTTGTGAAGTAGGGCATTATCGACGCAGTAAATACCGCTATTAATTTCTCGAATCTGCTGCTCGTCAGTATCGGCATCTTTTTGTTCAACGATAGCAGTAATATTACCGACGTGATCTCGCTTGATACGACCGAGTCCAAATGGATTGTCCACTGTCAACGTCAGCATAGACATGCCATTGGTATTTGCTGTTTGCAAAGCAGCCAACGTCTGTGCGCTCACCAAAGGCACATCACCATAGAGAATGAGACTTTGTCCGTCTTTTGGCAAGTCAGACAGCGTCACTTTTACCGCATGTCCAGTGCCTAACTGCTCGGTTTGGGCGACCCAAGTGATGGATGATTGTGAGTACTGGTCAGTAATTTCTGACTTCACTTGATCGCCGCCAAAACCATGAACGATGATGGTCTCATCAACTGTCATTTTATGACAAGTATCTAGTACATGGCCCAATAACGATTTACCAGCTAAGGTCTGAAGCACTTTTGGTTTAGCCGACTGCATGCGCGTGCCTTTACCAGCAGCGAGGATGATCACAGAGAGAGGAGAAGTCATAATAACCTTATAAATGTAACAAAATATAATACCTGATTATAGCGCAAATGTTCATTCAGAAAAATACGGTGATGTGCAGGCTTTGTAAATTATATTCAATAATTAGCATATAAGGTAGTAAAAGTATATATAAACTCAAAAAATCTGTCAGATTTATACCGTATATCTATCAAACATACGGTATTTTTATTAAAAAGGTAGAATGAGCATCACAAGGACCCAAACTGCTGCCGCCATAATACCAGCGATAATATCGTCGAGCATGATACCCAAACCACCAGCGACTTTTTTGTCAGCCCAGCCAATCGGTGGCGGCTTGATGATGTCAAAAAATCGGAAGAGAACAAAAGCAATGAGGATGCCGATGACAGAAGAGGGTTGTGAGATGTTTTGCCAAAAATTACTGTCAGCAATACCCATATAAGACAAAGGTAGCAAGGTAATCCAGATACCTGCCCATTCATCCCAAACGATATGCGGGTTATCATGCCCACCCATTAGATTAGATGTGCGACCGCATATCTCGTTACCAACCAGACAGGACAGAATGGTAATAATCAGGAATGGTACGAAGCCTAAGCTCAGCAGTGGTATGGCGACGATTAAGCCGCCAACAGTGCCCCAAGTACCAGGCGCACGGCGAGGCAGGCCACTGCCCAAACCAAGACCAAGCCAGTAGACCATACGGTCAATCGAAGTGGCATTTTCTGGTAGCGGTGGACAGTCATTGGCTTTACGAATGTCGGGCTTAGAGAGGTCATGATCAGTCATGGGTCAACCTGAAAAGTGTTGGTAGCCAGTAAGACTGGGCCATGTGGTAAATGGTGCGGGATGCGCCGCTGTGATGGGCTGATTTTGATAATACAGCTCAGGGTGTAGTGCTATAGGCTTGTTTGCCATTGTTTTCACATCGTCTGCCAGTGCAACCACTTCACCGATACAGGTCACTGGCGTGTCGCTGCTATTATTGACTGGTGGCTTTAGGTGAGCGGGCAAAGTAAACGCCAGCTCATAATCGTCACCACCTGTTAATTGACACAGCAAGCGCTCAGACAGATCAATGTGAGCCAGTGAGCGGCTGGTCGGCAAGTGCTCTACGTTTAGGCGTATGCCGACTGCACTTTGTTGGCAGATATGACCTAAGTCTTGATACAAACCATCAGAGATATCTATCATCGCTGTTGCGCCACTTTTGGCCAATGCTGCACCTAAAGCGATACGAGGGGTTGGCATATGCAGACGATGAGCCAGTTCGATACCTTGAGCATTATCAGGATGCAATAGTGCATAATTGGCATCACCAAGCGTGCCCGACACATAGACTTTATCGCCTACCTGCGCGCCTGAGCGATATACAGCATCTGTGTCTGCGGCAAGCAGTCCTTGCGCGCTGACACTCAATACTAAATTATCACTGCGTGTGGTGTCGCCACCAATCAGCGTCACGCCGAATAGCTGGCAGGCATGAAACAAACCTTTGGCAAATTCGGTGAGCCATTCCTCATTGGCAAGTCGCTTAGGCAGTGCTAATGCCAATAAAATACTATGCGGAGTCGCGCCCATCGCAGCGATATCTGAGACATTGACAGCGACAGTTTTATAGCCAATGGCAAACGCCAACTCATCAACTTGTTGCCAGTCAGCGCTAAAATGCCGACCTTGAACCAATGTGTCAATACAGCTGACCAAGCGTGCGCCTATAGGCAGTGCTGTCACCGCTGCATCATCACCAATGCCTTTTTCGACATAGTCTGATGCTGGCTGCGTGGCCTGCATTTGGACAAATATACGCTCAATCAGCTCAAATTCATTCATGGTTAGTCTTGGTTTTTAGCATCGTCAGCGTTTTTCTTGCTCGCTTTAAAGTCACTGATATTTGCACTGGCTTTACTAGCGCTATTGCGTTTAACACTGGCGTTATTTGCACTGATACGTGGCTTATTTGAGGCGGTTGGTTTTTCTTCGATTGACTCTAAATCGACACTGCTGTCTATCTTAGCAGTTGTTTTTACAACAGGTTTAGCAGAGGCTTTTTGTGAGGTACGTAGGTTGGCTTTGCTGTCTGATGCTACTTCAGTCGCACGTAGTTCAACTGCCATCTTATCTAATACCGCATTAATCAGTTTATGCGCGTCAGTGGCACCGAAGTGATTATTCAGTTTCATCGCCTCATCTAGAACGACTTTATATGGAATCTCTAAACGGTTTTGAAGCTCGTAGGTGCCAATTAACAAAATAGCGTGTTCAACAGTGTCTAATTTATTGATTTCGCGATCAAGATTCTGAAGGATTAGCGCATCTAAAGCTTCAATCTGTTCTGGGATATCACGCATCATTTCGTGATAATAGCCAATGTGTACGGTATGCATCGCATTGGTCGCGCGCGTACGGGCAGCGATATCATGTGGTGCATTGGCTTTCCAACCAAGTTTGCCATCTACATCAAAACGGCGATCCGTGACCAACCATTCGTACAGGCCTTGCATAGCAAAACGGCGCGCCTTACGGATAGCGGTGTGACTGGTCTTATAAGAAGACTCACTCATGTCGAAGGTTTGATCACCCGCACTGCTGCTTGCTATACGGGTAGCTTCCGCTTGTTGATCATTGATTTGTGCGGTTTTTGCAGCATTAATAGCGTGTTTGAGTTGGTCAGTCATAAGGGGTCAATACCTGAGTTTTGAAATAGAATGTTAAATAGTGGTCGGCTGGCATGTATTACCAGTCAGTTTTGGATCTTGGTTTAAATATTAAAGCTAAGTACCGAAGCTAAATACTTAAGCTAAGTGCTGAGGTTAAATATTTAATTTAAGTATTTGAGTTAAACACTTAAGTTAAATATTTAATTTAACCAATCAGGGCTATAGCAATAACCATAACCCCAATTAAATTCATAAACAGTGTGGTTCTGTATCTGTCTAGTCTGCTTCTCTATTTAGAGAGCAACAAATTAGAGAGCAATAAAACTACGCGTCATCGATGTCATCATCAATATCTAGCTGTGACAGCACGGCAAGCATTTCTATCACGACCATCGCCGCCTCTGAGCCTTTGTTACCTGCTTTGGTGCCAGCACGCTCAATGGCTTGTTCGATGCTATCAGTGGTCAATACACCATTTGCGACTGGGATGTTGTAATCCATAGCGACAGCGCTTAAACCTTTGGCTGATTCGTTTGCAACAAAGTCAAAATGCGGCGTGCTACCACGGATAATCGCACCCAAAGCAACGATGGCATCAAAGCGATCCGATTCAGCAGCGCGCTGGGCAACCAATGGTAATTCAAAGGCACCAGGCACACGAACAACGGTGATATTGCTACCTAATACGCCATGACGGAGCAATGCATCGATAGCACCATCTACCAATGACTCAACGACAAAACCATTGAAGCGACCGACTACGATACCGATACGAACGTCTTTGTTTTGATGTAGGTTGCCATCGATATGAGTCACGTCATTACGTTGCTGTTGTAAATTTGACATAAAAAATCCTTTGCCTAATGGGCTTTTAATATAAATATAGGAGTAAGTATAAATGTGCGGTTAACTATAATAGATACGTTCAAATAACAAGTTTGATTGTTTGGTTTGTGATTCAATCGGCACTGATAACCAAAGAAGCTGACAGTTAAATGAACGAAAATAAGTGGTTAGCGCTATGATAACATTTTTTTCTGTTTTATTTGTGTTTTACAAGCGTACTAAAGACGCATTTGTATACCTTGCGCTGCCATATATTCTTTGGCTTCTTGCACCGTGTATTCACCAAAATGAAAAATACTGGCTGCGAGTACCGCATCGACGCCGCCTTCTAGTACGCCTTCTGCCAAGTGTTGTAAGTTTCCAACACCGCCTGAGGCGATCACAGGTATGTTCACTTGATTGGTGATTTGTTTCATTAATGCTAAGTCATAGCCTTTTTTGGTGCCATCACCGTCCATCGAGGTGACCAGTAATTCACCTGCGCCCAGATCAGCCATCTTTTTGGCCCAAGCCACCGCATCAATCCCCGTTGGTTTACGCCCACCGTGAGTAAAAATCTCCCAACGTGGTACGATAATACCATTCACATTGATATCGGCGACGCGTTTGGCATCGATGGCAACGACGATACATTGATTGCCAAATTTTTGCGCGGCTTCGCCAACGAACTCTGGGGTAAACACGGCGGCTGAGTTGATCGCGACTTTATCCGCGCCAGCATTGAGCAGATTACGGATATCAGCGATTTTACGCACGCCGCCGCCGACAGTGAGCGGGACGAATACGGTCTCGGCCATACGCTCGACGGTATGATAAGTAGTGTCGCGCTCATCGTTGGTCGCCGTAATGTCCAAAAAAGTAATTTCATCAGCGCCTTGTTCGTTGTAGCGTTTGGCCACTTCGACAGGATCGCCTGCGTCTTTGATATCGACAAATTGCACGCCTTTGACCACACGGCCATTGTCCACGTCCAAACAAGGGATGATACGCTTTGCTAACATGCCGCCTCACTTATGTATTAAATCCATATATTAAAAATTAACGCAATATTTTATCAATACATTCTAACAAAATTAAAAAGCCTATATCGTGATAATCTATCTTAATATCTTTATTCTAGAGTTTGAGCAATGAAAATTTTACTAGATTTTGATGGGGTGATGGTGACAACACCCGCTTGGCAAAAAGTTGAACATTTAGACGATGGTTTTATGGCATTTAACGAGTCTTGTGTCGAAAAATTAGCAGACGTTTTATTTGCGACTTCAGCGGATATCGTGTTGACGACTACTCACCGTATCCATTATAACGAAAAACAGTGGCATCAGATTTTATATACTCGAGGAGTAATGACAGATAGCATCAGTAAGGTTAATCAAGCACGTACTTTTACTGACTTATCAGTTCGATGCATAGAGGTTTTGGAATGGGTAACTGCTAATCCAAATGAGAATTACGTCATTATTGATGATGATAAGTCGTTACGAGACTTACCTATTGAGATAAAGGATCGATGGGTTGAGACTAAATTTCATAAAGGATTGACGGAAAAAGGTAGCAAGCAAGCTCTTAGTATTTTACTAAGTAATGATTAGAGTTAAACTTGAGAAGTGAATCAGTTTAACTTGCTAGATGCTGTTCAATAGATTTTCGGTATAATGAAATGTGAAAGTGTCATGCTAATTTGAATAAACCTATTAAAGAGAAGCTTATGTCCGTCTATACCCAGTTAACCGATGACCAGTTTGCCGCCTTTTGCCAAAGCTTTGGCGTATCATTTGTGCGTGCCATTCCGATTACCCAAGGCATAAAAAACTCAAACTGGTTTATTCAAACAACTGACGATGTAGACGGTGCATACTCTTATGTGTTGACGTTATTTGAAGAGCGTCCACCGGCTGATATCGAAAAAATGGCGATTATTCTTAATCAATTAGATGGCAAGCTACCAGTTGCCGCGCCACTGGCTGTGATTGAATCTGATACCGCTGATGCTAATACAAATAGCGGCACAAATAGCGAAAAAAGCTATGTGATTCATTATGAAAACAAAGCCATTACGCTAGTGCCTTGCTTAGCAGGGTCGCATCCAGAGCAAACCACACCAGCGATGTGTCATGATATCGGCGCGGCATTGGCGATGCTGCATGAGACATTGCAGGCGTTACAGCCAGCTGAGCAATATGGTGTGCCTCTATACCCATGGGCAGACGTACGCGACCGAGAAATGCAGTTTATGCCAGGTGACGAAGCCAAGTTGATGAGTGATATTTGGCAGTCATATAGTGAATTGCCACTGACAACTTTGCCGAATGGTTTGTGTCATTTGGATATGTTTGCGGACAATACCTTATGGAACCTACAAAAAGGGGAAGAGCGTCTCACTGGTTTATTGGACTTTACTGAGGTCAGTGTCGAGCATTATGTGATGGATATTGCCATTACTATCAATGATTTTTGTACCACTTGGGGCATGGCTGAGCAAGGCGAATCGGTGAATTTTGACCGTAGTAAAATGGCGGCATTCTTACAAGGGTATGAGTCTACACGCCCAATGAGCGATGATGAAAAACGGGCATTGCCTGTGATGCTTGCCAAAGCTGCGGTGATTTTTTGGTTGTTGCGTTTAAATGTGATTCATTACAACCGTACTGAAGGGCGTACGGGGGATAATATCATGGTCAAAAATCCTGACTTGATGAAGCGTCTGGCCTCTTACCATTGGGCTCATGTTGAAAAGGCGCAAAATACCGTATTTGTATTATTAAACAAACAGGACAATCAAATTGTCGGTATCTTTCGAAATATTACGCAAGCCGAGCAAGCGCTTGATAGCATAAACAATAACAGTGAGCTTACCATCAAAGAATATACGCTAAACCAATTATCGTAAGCATTGCTGATTCATTTATTCTTGCACCAACATCGAGCATCAAAACCTCAGAGGCGAACCCATGACTGATCAAGTTGATAACTGGCACAAACTGGCACGCTACGATACCAATATGCAGGGCGAATTGCATGCCAATTTGCTGAGAAATAATAACATCACGGTATCGATGCAAGCGTTGAGTAGTATTCCAGGCATGAATTCAGGCGCGGTGCTCTGGGTGCAAGATACGGATTTAGCAGAAGCTCAGCGTATTTTAGAGACCATACCAGCTGATGGAGCTGCTTTGCTTGATGAAATGAGTGATGCTGACTTTGATGCGCTATCTGATGCTCAAAGTAATCCTACTCAAGGCAACCCGATAACAAATGGTGAACCGAGCATAAACGATGATTCGATTGCAAACAACAACGGCGGTAACGACTAAATGTGTCAACTCTTAGGAATGAATTGCAACACCCCAACGGATATTGGTTTTAGCTTTGCAGGGTTTCGCAAGCGCGGTGGTATGACCGACAGTCACGAAGATGGTTTTGGTATTGCCTTCTTTGAACGAAGTGACTGTGTGAATAATGACGAAACGGTAAATGACTCAACAGGTCTGCGTCTGTTTCATGACAATCGCCCAAGCCACTTGTCACCAGTCGCCGACTTGGTCAATAACTACCCAATCAAAGCCATGAATGTCATTGCGCATATCCGTAAAGCGACGCAAGGGCAAAATTGCTTGGCCAACACGCATCCGTTCGTGCGTGAAGTGTGGGGCGAGCAGTGGGTGTTTGCGCATAATGGACAGATGAATAGCGAGTTCATTAAACGCTGTCAACGCTTGCAAGACAATGGTAATGCCGCGCATTGTCAGCCTGTCGGCTCAACTGACTCTGAAATGGCATTTTGTTATTTGGTCAATCGTCTTAAAAGCAGCTTTAAAACCCGTCCTGATGACAAAACGTTGTTTAACTTTTTGACCACGCAATGCCGCTACCTGTCTGCTAATGGACTATTTAATTGCTTGATATCAAATGGTAAGTGGCAACTGGCTTATGCGGGTAGTTTATTGTTTTATCTCACGCGTAAAGCACCGTTTGGTGAAGCAAAACTGGCTGATGATGATATGGCGATTAACTTCGGCGATGTGACCACAGATACGGACAAAGTCACTATTTTGGTCACTGTACCATTGACTGAAAATGAGAAATGGCAACAATTGGCTGTCAATGAATGCTTAATATTCCAAGATGGCGATGTCATTTATCAAGACAGCCCAAGCCAGCGCAAGTTTTTGACGATTGATGAAGGGATTGCGATTGCACGAGCGGTTGGGGCGAGTGTTTAGGGCGTAATACTAACCCAAATAACTCCCACAACACCGCTTAAATTTCTCACCAGACTCGCAAATACACGGTTGCTTTTGGCTAATAGTCATCGCGACCGTTGGGTCTAAAAAGTACCACCGCGCGTCGTTATCAGCCTTGCTTTTTACCTTTACAAAGGCAGACAGCTCATGATGCGCCTGTGTTTTCTCTGCTAAACCTTCTATATTGTTTTTGGTATTAAAATACGCCTTAAATTCCACCTTGGCATGACGTTTACCAAGCTTTGGTGTGTGCTCCACAATCTCTAGTCCTGCCCAGTCCGTCTCTTTTGCCCAGCTCTCAATTGCCTCTACGTCAAGCAAATCTTGCTGCGCAGGCAGCGTAGTCTTGACGATATACTCTGGCCTAACCAACACAAAGGCACTATAACGCGTGCGCATCAATCGCTCAGCAGATTCTGCATAGATATTACCTGCTCGATCAGTTTCGTTATTATAAAAAGCATCATGATAAGGCTGGCAGCAGTCTTGATAGGATAGTGGCGTTGAGCCTACCGATGTTGATGCTGGATTGATTTGGCAAGGGCAAGTCTGTAGGAAAGGATGCATATTTTACTCAAGGTTTTTTTGAATTTAGCTCTGTAGTTTATATAGTTAGTCCTAAATAAAAGAGATATAACCATACGATACGGGTTAAATTTTTCTTGCTTGCTGTGCCTACGCAGACAGAGGCTGCGCAAAACCTAACCCGTATCGCTGTACTTATTTTATAGTGGATAAACTATAACACCACAAGACTTTAACGTCGCATACTCTCTATCATATCTGGCAATATACCGACTTTGAGCTGTGCCCAAGGTGCTGGATCACGGAGCTGTTGCCAAAACGGCTCAAAAGGCGGGGCAACATATAGCAGCAGCAAAAGGATAATGTACAGTAGACAGTACCACCATTTGTCATCATGCTGATAAAACTTCATCGCAGTACCTGATGAGCGCTTCATTTTCATATTGGATAAGTTAACGCTATAAAGCTCGTCTAGGGTTAAATGTACCATAGCCCCACCAAATAAAAACAAACCATAAAACCAGCTGGTCGTCAGTGGCAGCTGTAGTACAAAATAATTGAGATAAGTTAATCCCAGTCCTAATATGGCCATATAAGGAACGGAGTGAATCACACCGCGATGCACCGTCATATTGGTGAATACATAAAACACCACATAGCGCATAAAGCCATAGCCTGCTAGCCATAACGCCATCAATGATAATAAACTCAGCTCACTGCGCCAATGCATAACTAAACCGAAGGCGAAAATAAACGAAGTAATGTTAAAACCAAGTTTAATCGGTGTCGAATTATCCGAGTCCAAGTCCGGTAACAGCCCACCGATAGTGCCAAGCGCCACGCACACCAAAAACCCTGAATCATTGAGTAATCCAGCTTTATAAACCGTTAGACTCATCGTGCCGCTGACCATAAATGCAACATTTAGGTGGGTATTAAAATTAGCCATACAAACTCATTTATCCATCGCGCTCAAAAAGACCTTTCGAGCAGCTCATCTAGTAGTAAAAAAGGGCACCATGATACCATAGCCCGCTTATACGTTTAATATAGACAACCCTTAAGAGAAAGCGTTTATGTCTACTAATGATTTACCTGTCATTCTTGACTCTGATGTCCGTGTTGAGAGCGCTACCGTGCTTGATAAAGACTTTGCTGAGATTGATTGGCAGTCACCATGGATGTGCCACCTTAATCAACTGAGCAGTATCAGTGAAACCATTCAAAATCTAAGCACCATAACAGCACCAGAAAACGTAATAGGAGATGCGGTGAATGAAAAGCCGCTAATAGATGTCATCGCTGATGTATTAAATACTGCGCTTAATCGGCAGAGGAAAGAGATACAGGAGTTTCTACCTACTACCAAGCCGACTGAAGACAATCAAGTGCACGCTTTAAAGTTTGTCTCGCAGGATGCGCTACCTGAAGGCGAGGCGTATGAAATTTTTATTGCAACGACTGGTCATATTCCGACGCGGGATAATTTGCATGATTTATTTAATGGCAGTATTTGGTTAACCTTTCCAAAGACAAAAGCATTGCTCAATTATTATCATATGTTAGAGATAGCAGCACAAGGAGTCAGTGAGCATCGAGGGCGTGTGCGAGATACTATCACTGTATTTGATGAAAATGGCGCCGTACTCGTCACGGTAGATCCAAATATCGGCGAAGCGTTGATTGACTTTAATTGGCAGGCAAGTTTGGTGGCGCCACGTGCTAAATGGGACAATCCAAAACAACCAAGTTCGAGTGCTCAAGCCGCAGTCTATATCTTTGGTCATGCCTTACTTGAGCAACTGATACATCCACGCAAACCTCTATGCGCTCACAGCATTGTCATTCATGTTTCACAAGCGTTTTTTGCCTTATCATTAGCTGAGCGTATGAGCCGCTTGGATAATAAGGTTGCCGAATACATGAATACGTTATTATCAAAAGAGGGCGTTACACCGCGTCAGCTTGCGCCACTGCCTATTTTAGGTGTGCCACACTTTTGGTCAAAAAATATTGATCCGCGCTTTTACGATGATAACTATGTGTTTCGCAGTGGCCGTCGCAAGAAAATAATGAACGCAAAGTAATAAGAGCGATAGAGAGCAGTGCGTATCTAAGCCTTTGTTACGTTTACGATTGTGCCACGATTTGACTACGTCTAGGCGTTAACAAAGGTCGACATCTTTGTTATGGTAAAAGGACGTTATTGTTGAAAGATAGAGAGATGAGTTAAAAAGGCACCTAGCTATTTTATTTATTTCACCATTCTATTAATTGCAATTGTAGGTTGATTGCTTCAACCTGCGATTGCTCTTAACAATAAGTGATAAAAGGTTTATCTAGCCACCAATTATCAGCATAAGCGTTAGAGCGTTTATGTTCAGGATATATAACAATGATAAGGAAGCTACTATGAGCGATATTTTTGATGTAAAAGACACGATTACGGTCGATGGCAAGGAACATGCCTACTATAGCCTGCCAGCGCTAACCAAAACTTATGAGAACATCAGCAAGCTGCCGTTTTGCATGAAAATTGTATTAGAAAACCTATTACGTAATGAAGATGGCGGTCAGTCAGTTGGCAAAAACCATATCGAAGCCGTTGCCAATTGGGATGCTGGTGCAGAGGCATCAAAAGAGATTGCCTTTATGCCAGCCCGTGTGGTCTTGCAGGATTTTACTGGTGTGCCTTCGGTTGTGGATTTGGCAGCGATGCGTGATGCAGTGGTTGAGCTGGGCGGTAAGGCTGAGCAGATTAACCCATTTATTCCTAGTGAACTGGTCGTCGACCACTCTGTACAAGTCGATGCTTACGGCCGCGAAGATGCGCTAGATTTGAACGAAAAAATTGAATTTAAGCGTAACAATGAGCGTTATGAGTTTTTGCATTGGGGCAAGCAAGCGTTCGAAAACTTTGTGGTCGTACCGCCAGCCACTGGTATCGTGCATCAGGTAAACCTTGAGTATCTGGCTCGTGTTGTGATGGCGGCTGATGTTGATGGTGAATTGATTGCTTATCCTGACACCGTATTCGGTACGGACAGTCACACCACCATGATTAATGGTATTGGCGTGCTTGGCTGGGGCGTGGGTGGTATCGAAGCAGAAGCGGCGATGTTAGGTCAACCTTCATCAATGCTAATTCCGCAAGTGGTCGGTTTTGAGCTTAAAGGCAAGCTGACCGAAGGCGTCACGGCAACCGATTTGGTGTTGCGTGTGGTCGAGATGTTGCGTGCGCATGGCGTGGTCGGTAAGTTCGTTGAGTTTTATGGTGAAGGCTTACACAGTATGCCGCTAGCAGACCGCGCCACTATTGCCAATATGTCACCTGAGTACGGCGCGACTTGTGGTATTTTCCCGATTGATCAAATGGCGATTGATTACTTGCGTTTATCTGGTCGTGAAGAATCACAAATTAAACTGGTCGAGCAGTATGCCAAGGCGCAAGGGTTATGGCACGATGCTGACACACCAGCGGCGACTTATTCAAGCAAGCTAGAGCTGGATTTATCGTCAGTACAACCGGCACTAGCGGGTCCAAACTTACCGCAGCAGCGTATCAATCTGTCTGATATGCATGAAAAATTTGGCGAAACGTTAGCAAAAATGAATAAAGACCGTAAGTCAGAAGTAGAAGGCAAGGTACGCTTCGACCAAGAAGGCGGCGAGCAAGAACAAGCGGAAACGTTAGCCGCACAGCCTAAGGTTGACGAGGATCAAGACGATGGCTATCAACCTGCCAATGGCGTTTTCTCTACCGTGAGTATTGATGACAAAGACCATAAAATCCGTGATGGTTCGGTTGTGATTGCAGCCATTACCTCTTGTACCAACACCTCAAACCCAGCGGTCATGATTGGTGCAGGTTTGGTTGCGAAAAAAGCAGCGGCAAAAGGTTTGAAAGCTAAGCCTTGGGTCAAAACGTCATTAGCACCTGGCTCAAAAGTCGTGACCGATTATCTGGAAAAAACCAAACTGATGGACGAGCTGGAAAAAACAGGCTTTTATTTGGTTGGTTATGGCTGTACCACTTGTATCGGTAACTCAGGGCCATTGCTTGACAGCATCGAAAAAGGCATTGAAGAGAATGATCTCGTTGCGTCAGCGGTGCTGTCAGGCAATCGTAACTTTGAAGGTCGTATCCACTCACACGTCAAAGCCAGTTACTTGGCGTCACCACCGCTCGTCGTGGCTTATGCGCTGGCAGGTACGGTGGATATCGATATGACGACGCATCCACTTGGGCAGGATCAAGACGGCAATGATGTCTATCTAAAAGATATCTGGCCAACCTCAGAAGAGATCAATGAGCTGATTGCTAATAATATCGATGCTGACATGTTCCGCAAAAATTACGGTGAAGTGTTTGCGGGTAGTCAAGCATGGAACGCCATTAGTTCAGCGGATAGTCAGCTGTATCCATGGAGTGAAGAGTCGACTTACATTAAGAACCCACCGTTCTTTGATGGTATGACCATGGAGCCAGAAGGCATTCCTGATATCGAAGGTGCGCGTATCTTAGGTCTGTTTGGTGATTCAATCACCACCGATCATATCTCACCAGCGGGTAATATCGATCCAGACTCGCCAGCAGGCAAGTATCTACAAGGACGCGGTGTGCTGGAAGCGGACTTCAATAGCTATGGCTCACGCCGTGGTAATGATGCGGTCATGACGCGCGGTACCTTTGCCAATATCCGTATCAAAAATACGATGATGGCTGGTAAAGAGGGCGGCTATACCTATTACTTCAATGGTGATAGCGCTACGTTACAAGATGGCGAAGAAATGGCCATTTATGACGCAGCTATGAAGTATAAAGAAGATAAGCGTCCGCTTGTGGTACTTGGTGGATCAGAGTATGGCTCTGGCTCTAGTCGTGACTGGGCTGCCAAAGGTACAATTTTACTCGGCGTAAAAGCAGTATTGACCAGCTCATTTGAACGTATTCACCGTTCAAACCTAGTGGGTATGGGCGTACTGCCATTGACCTTTAAAGACGGTGAAGATGCAGCCACTTATAACCTAGATGGCTCAGAGGTATTGAGTATCACTGGTTTAGAAAATGGCGAGAGCAAAACTGCTACGGTTACTGCTACACGTGCTGATGGCTCTACCGAGAGCTTCGATGTTAATGTCATATTGCAAACACCAAAAGAGCGTGAATACGTGCGCCATGGTGGGGTATTGCACTATGTGCTACGTCAGCTAGCTGCGGAGAGTAAAGACGCAGGTTAGTGTTTAATTAAGTTTGATATAAAAAAGCACAATCCCATTCAAAGTATGGGGTTGGGCTTTTTTATGGACTCTTCTTCTGCTTATATTTATCGTCTTTACCAATCTCAATTAGTTCAGCATATATATTTTTCAATTTACTCTCTTTCACCGAAAGTTCCAAACCTACTTTATCAAACAATATACAAGTAGAAAGTATAGCGCGGTAAGCTAGTTGAAACGGATTAAAATCTAATGGTAAATCATATGATTTATATAGACTTCGAGAACCATGAACCAAGTTTGATCTGAGGTCATATATTTTGCTCAAATCACTCTTCCATCTATCTAGATCACCATGATAAGTAGCAATGGTACAAGCTATACGGTTACAGAAATTCTTTGTTATATCTTTGTCAGATAAAGTGACTAATCTTTCCATCGCAGTGACAAGTTTAATAATTTGAGTGTTTTCATTATTATCTTTTGCTGCCTCTCCAAACCAGTAGAATGCGTCAATCAAACGGTCTGCTAAGCACTCGTTGCTATTGATAGAGATTGCATGATTAGCAAGCTTGCTTATAACAGTTCCTATATCAGACTTTAAGTCTTCTTCGAATAAGCCCCAAAATCCCTTTAAATCTTCATTGAACGAATAGGATCCTTCAATCCAATAATCATCATTGCTATTAGCTATATAATGAGTAGTATCTTTATGAAAAGAATGATTCAACAATATTATTTGATCGGCTTTATAGTGATAGGATGTGGCAAAAACCCTAATAACTCCATATATGAAGTTTGCGACGCTCACTGCTCTGTGCTTACTCAGCTTACTAGAGCTCTCTGGTATAGGTATATGTAATAGACAATTGAAGCTATCTTCATTACTCTTTAAAAAGAAACGATGATGGTTATCATCGTTAACTTTGGCATAAACACTATCTTTATGAATTATCTTTAAATCTCTAATATTTATTTCTTTTTCAGGATTCAGACCAGCTGCATTAAACGGAAAAAAGTAAGTAATCTGCTTCCTACTTCTCCTTGCTCGTTTATGCGCTCTTGCGAGTAATTTCATACAACCGGGTGGATCAAAATTACTATGACTTTCTAAATGTATATATATGGAATTTTTAATTTCAGTTTCTAACGCATTTACTGTTATACCTTCAGCAATTCTATGATGCCTTTTAGCGATATTTTTTAATACTCTCTGAGCAGCTGATGAAAAATTGAATTGAATTGACGTGTAATCAATTTTACCTATGTCTTGCGGTGGTTCTTAAGAAGAAAACATGCAGTCCATATCATTGTTAAAATCACTTTTGTACAACTCAGGATCTAGTCTAAATAATTTATTGATCCTTACTCCTTCAGTTATAATGAAGTTTAAGTCCTCAATATCTTGATTAGAAGCGCTCATAAATTTATACCTTAGCCGATACAGATGATCAGCATAGCTTAATTCAAATGAATAATTTAAACACTTATACTTAACCCTTATCAGTCAACAGCTTAATTCCCAGCCCAATAAACACCACACCACTGATTCTGTTTAACATGGTTTCAATAGAGGGGTTTTCACGCAAGCGTGTACTAAACCGCGCCGCCAGTAGCGCCAAACACAAGCACCATATAAAGCCAGTAGTCGCAAAAGTCAGTCCCAGCATCAAAAATGATAGCATGCCATAAGCGTAACTAGCGTCGATAAACTGCGGGAAGAAGGCCAAGAAGAATAAAGCGACTTTTGGGTTGAACACATTGGTCAACACACCCTGCTTGTATATTTGCCAGCCATCTACAGCCTTTTGGCTAGTCACGCCTTTATCTTTGGACAAACTGTTCGCTATTGAGTTAGAGTTTTTACTCGTCAGCATCTTAAAGCCTAGATAACACAAATAGCTTGCCCCAATGTATTTGACAATCATAAAAGCAGTCGGGGAGTTGGCAAGCAACACGGACAATCCTAGCGCCGCCAATAACGTATGTACCAAAATACCCGAAGTAATGCCAAGAACAGAATAAAACCCTGCTGTTTGCCCCTGCGAAACGCTACGGGTGATGATATACATGCTATCCGTGCCTGGCGTTAGGTTTAATAAAATAGCGGCTAAGATAAACCCTAGATAATTCTCGATACCAAACATCGCAAATCCCTTTCTTTTGATAACCCTAATTTTCCATGTGTAATAAAGCTTTTATGTATTTTATAAAATGCTTATAGGGTAGATAGTAGCGAGCATTGACTGGGTTGGCAATAGAGTAAAATACTCAATAAATATTAATCTCAGAAATGATAAGACACATTTTATATTTAGCACCTGTGAAATGGATAAAACGTAAATACCTTATAGAAATTGCAGATAGGCAATACCAATTCTGATAATATATAAAGATTGGATAAAACATTTGTTGATAATGAGGATTTAAAATGAAACGTTTGGCTTGCACCGTTGCTGTATCTGTTTTGGCCACAACTGTTGGGCTAAGTGCCGCACATGCCGAAAGAGTTTGCAAAGTAACAGATCCGACTGAAACACCATTAAATATCCGCGACGAGCCTAATGGCAAGGTTATTAATAAGCTGCGTAATGATCGCGAGGTGTATGTCACAGATACCACTTATGATAATAAAAACCGTCCGTGGGTATATTTAGAAGGCTACTACAAGGGCGAATACAGGCACTGGGGCTGGGCGATTAGAGAGTTTGTCTCTTGTTATGATCGTTGATATGACAATTTACCGATTTTAGAGGATAGTCATGTGATTTATAAGTATGTGTTCTTATTTGCTATGTCTTTTTTGATTTGCTCGTGTAGCACGGGTATGAACACAGCAAACGCAGAAGCTTCTGACAGTAGTATAAAAATCGAGAAACACTCTGACGCAAATATAAGAGAAATCGAGATTGGTAAATCTTTTAGTCTAGAGAAAATTAAAAGCATGACCACGTTCGGCGGTGAGTTTAAGAAACTTTATAACGTTGAGTGTGGCGGGTTTTTTACCGAAGAAGAAATAGGCGAGAGTTACGACGAAGCGATTTATCAGTATGGCAACATGGAAGTTGATATCACAGGTGATCAGGGTGCTATCATGAAAATAGTGGGCATTCCCGACGGGCTTCATATTAGATACCATGAATTATTTTTCGATAACAACTTCAATCCCAAAAGCTTAAGCCTTCAACAATTTGAAGTTGATAAATATAAAGCGACTGCCTCAGACAACACCGTTAGTATAAAGTCCACTGATATAAAAACAGCTTACGATACGATGTATTCCATCTATGAAAAGACGAGTGATGACCTGCTATACCTAAGTTTCCTAGACAACAAGCTGGTTGCTGTTAGAGTGCTAGTGCAATGTTGATTGATATTTTTAAATAAAAACCAACAGACATAAAAAATCCCAATCACCGTATGATGACTGGGATTTTTTATTGTTCGCTTATTAGTCTGATCTGATACTAAGCAAAAGTGCTAATAAGTGACGCCGAATAGTGGCGTCCCCAGGGGGATTCGAACCCCCGTTACCGCCGTGAAAGGGCGGTGTCCTAGGCCTCTAGACGATGGGGACGCATAGAGTGTTATAACCAAAAAGGCTACAACGGTACTTCACAATATCAGATAGCTTATCTATTAATAGAACAAGCATTGCCTAGGTGCTGATATAGTCCTACTAGCGAGTATTTAAAGTTACGTTTCAGTAGTACTGAGCGTTGCTATAAATAAGTATGGTGGAGCTAAACGGAGTCGAACCGTTGACCCCTTGCATGCCATGCAAGTGCTCTACCAACTGAGCTATAGCCCCTCGCTAAGAGTGTGCGTATTTTATGTAAGAGCAGCAGCCTTGTCAACTACTATTTTAATAATAATGCAAAAATAATCAAAATAAGGGTTTTCAGGGGGTTGATAGGGCTTAATTTGGCCATTTTTAGCCCATTTATAGTTTAAATTGAGAACACGCCCTAGCAAAATATTACGGCTATACAAGATAACCGTAATATTAAAACCAGTTTAATAGCGTTATTTGTTCCACAGCCCTTTGATAGCTTCCCACTGTTGAGAGAATAAAGGATTACTGGGTTTATCGTTTTTATTACTTGTTGAGTCAGATGGCGGTAGGACATGCTCATAGTAAGTGTTTTTGAGGAGATGACGCAATATGCTTTCTCCAATAAAGCCTTTACCATCATTGAGTGTATGCGCCGCTCTCAATAAGTGACGGATATCATATTGTGAAGGATCAATATCTGGCACTTGTTTTTTGACATCAAGTAATGAGTAAACAGCAATACGAGCCGTACGGACAGAGCTTTCGACAGTAAACACCACATCGTTATTGGTTTCGACGAACTGCCCTACCAATCCTAAATTGGTACAGCCTTTGGGTACAATATCGGGACGATCACCTGTGGCTCTAGGCATAAACATTGAGGTAATATAAGGCATATATGCCGTTTTGACGATGGTATTGTCTATGACATTATCGCTCTCACTGCTGATTCCCAAGTGATAACAAAGCTCGCTTAAAATCTCGCTACCCGTACATTTAGGCATAGGTTTTTTAACATGATTGCCTTCTTTATCCATCAGTAAACTGTATACCCAAAGCACTAAGGTGTCTTTTGGCTGATCAGGGAAATGTGGTTGGCGGTTACAAGTAAAACTCATGAGCCAGTTCGAATCCGTAAAGGTAATGATGCCACCTGTTGCTGTTTTACCAGAGTAGGGGTCATTAACCGATAAGGTGTTAAGCTTATCAGTCAGCGCTGAAGGCTTGCAGGTCAATGTGGCTGACATCCAAGAAGACTGATCGACGTGAGTATTAAATTTTTCAGGATGCCCAAAGACTGTAGATTTTTTCGCTAAGTTATTCCACAGTTGCCAACCAGATGATTGACCCATGGTGTCTTTATTGAAGTCTAATTTTGGTGAGTTATTGTTATCGCCATAACGCGTGTCTTCAGTCATTGAGCCGGTGGTCACAATGACAAAGTCTTTATCCGTTATTGAGATATTGGCCGGTTTGCCTGCTGTTTGAGCGATAATGGTACGAACTTGTTTTTTCGCATTTTCGTCATCGGTACGGTTAATATCAACATCAACATCAACATCAATGTCTAAGTCGGTCACTAGCGTGTCGTATTGGAAGTTGACACCTTTTTTGATCAAGTAGTTACGTAGCGGTACTACAAAACCATCGTACTGGTTGTATTTTGGAAATACCAGTGCAGACATATCATGGAGACCACCTAAGTCCTGTAAAAACCGGTGCATGTAAAGCTTTAATTCCAGTAAGCTATGCCAGTTTTCAAAGGCAAACATAGTTCGCCAAAATGTCCAAAAATTACTGGTAAGAAAACGCTCACTAAAGTAGTCCTCAACTTTCAGATCATCCAAAGTTTCTTTACGTTTTAGTAGTAGTCGGATGATTGCTAACTGGTCTGCTTTAGCTAAGCCGAAATAGCTAAAATCTTTTATCTCACCCTGATTATGTAGTAAACGAGCAATAGAGTAGTTGGGGTCATCGTCGTTGACCATGCGATATTCATCTAACGTACTGTATGGCTCAGGCATTTCCAGTGCGGGTATGTCTTGAAATAAATCCCAAAAATTCTCGTAAGTAAACTCCATCTCGCGACCACCGCGAACCATATAACCGCTTTCTGCTGTACCCTTGCCATCCAGTGAACCACCAGCTATGTCTAATTTCTCTAAAAAAGTGATGTTTTCTGCAGGAACTTTGCCGTCTCTGATGCTGTAGTAGGCACTTGCTAGCCCTGCGATACCACTACCTACAATGTAAACCTTACTGTCTTGATAGGCGTCAGTCGGTCTGCCGATATTGCGCTGATAGTTACCGATTTTGTCCGCGAAAGGTAGGCTTTGCGAGGGGCTGTTATGAAAATAAGTGCTACTAGCATCAGGCTGATGTATAAAATTTTTGGTTTTATTATTATGATTATTTAGTGCTAAGTTTTCATTAAAGTTGTTTTGGTTATCACTCATTGCTTCGCTCCATTACGGATTAAATAAAATGAATTATTACTTCATGACAACTTAATAATACGCCTAATAGTTACCTTCTAACACTCCTGTTTTAAACTATAGTATTTACATTTGTTATCAGATTGATTTTATGAGTAATTTTAATGCTTTTGATGTGCGATGCCTGAATATCGCTAGATTTGTTAGCATGATGAGCACTAACTAGCGTGGGTTTTGCTTGAGAGCGATCTCTTTGATGGCTTTATCAGTATAAAACTCTTCTTCAGTACTATTAGAGTTACTATCAGAAAATATGATTACACAGCACTCAGTAGGGACATATTGACCGCCTTTTTCTCTGACGGTTCTGATACCTTTGAAGCCAGTAATTTCAAAATCGCTTAATTTGTCTAGATTATGCTTGGTATAACCACAGTAAGTGGTGTATATCCATTTTAAATCTTCAAAATCTTGACCTTTTGTCAGAGTAAGTTTTGCATCATAAAGCTCTTTGACGATGGCATTATAGTATTTCTGCGCTTCTTTGAGCGTGTTAAAGACATAATCTTTGCTTTCTATCGTGACGGTTTTGGCGGCCATTTTTGTTTCCAGTTAAAAGGTTTGGTAAAAGATATTTAATAGTTTAAGGGTGGTAATACCTATCAATAACAAAAAAAGGGTCAGGACTGGCCTGACCCTTCTAAATTCATAAATTTCAGCTAATCGACTGTTTAGTAGATAAGTTATTCAGCTGCCAAAAAGTCTGGCAACTCAGCAGCTTGTTTCTCTAATTTTTTTAGTTTCTTTTTACCCAGACCACCCAATACATCAACTGCATGGCGCAAGCGTGTCAAGGTCATATCAGCACCGATAATTGCCATAGAGTTCATCACTGGCGTCGATGAGCTGCTACCAGCTATAGCGATAAAGAACGGCGCCATAAAGTCACGCATCTTAATATCAAGGTGAGCCGCCAGACCTTTTAGCGTGGCGTAGATATTTTCTTCCGACCAAGTTGGCAAGACTTCTAACTGCCATAATGACAGCTGTAGCATCTCGATGATTTGCTCAGGCGTAAGTGATTTATGAGTAAAGCTCTCAGCACTGATATCAGGTAAGTTTTGGAAGTAAAAACCGCCCCAATTAACGGCATCAGACAATAGCTCGATACGTGGCTGAATCGCTGCTGCGATAGCCGTTAGCTTGTCGCTATTACTTGCCCATTCAAGGATTTTGTTTTTTAGTTGCTCAGGCGTGAGGGCACGTAGCCATTCGGCATTTAGCCAGTTCAGTTTTTCGATATCGAAGATAGGGCCGCCCAGTGACACACGCTGAATATCAAAGCTGGCAATCATTTCATCTAAGGTAAACTGCTCAGCATCATTAGGCATCGAGTAGCCCATACGGCCGAGGTAGTTTAGCAGCGCTTCTGGCAACACGCCTGCATCACGATAATAGGTGATAGAGGTTGGGTTCTTACGCTTAGACAGCTTTGATTTGTCAGGGTTACGCAGCAATGGCATATGGCAAAGGGTAGGCATCTCCCAACCAAAATATTCATATAGCAATTGATGCTTAGGCGCAGAGTTTAGCCACTCTTCGCCGCGCATAACGTGGGTGATTTCCATTAAGTGGTCATCGACGACGTTGGCTAAGTGATAAGTAGGCATGCCGTCAGTTTTGAGCAGCACTTGCATGTCGACCTGTGCCCAAGGAATCTCAACCGTACCGCGTAGCATGTCATGTACTTGGCAAGTGCCTTCGGTTGGTACATGCATACGAATGACGTATGATTTGCCATCGGCGACCATTTTGTCTGACTCTTCACGTGATAAGTTGGCATAACGGCCATCGTAACGAGGAGTCTCGCCATTGGCCATTTGTGCCGCACGCATCGCATCTAGCTCGTCACTGGTACAAAAACAGCGGAAAGCATGACCACTGTCTAGCAGTTGCTCAGCGTGTTTTTTATAGATATCGCCACGCTCGCTCTGACGATAAGGTGCATGTGGACCACCGATGTCTGGACCTTCTGCCCAATCGAGTCCTACCCAACGCAGCGCATCCAAAATCATTTGTTCAGATTGCTCAGTTGAGCGCGTTTGGTCAGTGTCTTCGATACGCAAAATAAACTCGCCGCCATGCGCTTTAGCAAAGGCTAAGTTGAATAGTGCGATATAAGCCGTTCCTACGTGAGGAAAGCCAGTCGGTGAAGGCGCGATACGAGTACGAATAGGGCGCGTTGGTGCTTGGGTCGATGTTTGCGTCATAGGAATCTCAAAGTGTTGTTATTTATAGAAGATGGCGGCGAAAAACAGTAATGACAAATATACGTGACAAAATTGAATAAAAAATACGGGTAAAACAGTAGCAGTCAAAACTGAAAAATAGCGTAAAATATAGCGCTAGTATAACAGAGAGATGGGATATTTTTAATGAAAAGCCCTTCTAGCGCTTGACTACAGATATATCCTTGCGATAATAATGCTAGACAAGACATAACTTGTTTATTTTCATCTGATTTTTACTATTACTGGCCAATATGGTCGCCATCTACTGAGTCGTTTGTGTCACTATTAAATAATAAGCCAGAAAAAAAACCACTATCTAACGTAAATCATTCTGAAACTACTGACGATACCAACGCTGACGAATTAAGTTTTGTTCATGATGCTGTGCTGCTACCAGAAACCGTCGCGGCAGTACTGGGTGTTAAATCATTGCCGAAGCAAACAGGCAATGACGACCAGAATAGCTTGAAGGTAAGCGGCATTTACGTCGATGCAACCTTTGGGCGCGGTGGACATAGCAGGTTGCTATTGAGTCAACTTGCCGATGATGCGCAGCTGATTGTTTTTGATAAAGACCCGACAGCCATTAGCGTGGCTCAAGAATTGGCAAATACTGATAGCCGCGTAAAAGTGGTTCATGACAGCTTTGCGACATTGACAGACAGCTTAGCAGCCATGGGTATCACTGAGGTGGATGGGTTAATGGCGGATTTGGGGATTTCTTCACCGCAGATTGATGATGGCAGTCGTGGCTTTAGCTTTATGCGTGATGGCGCGGTCGATATGCGTATGGATACCAGTCGTGGCCAGTCGGTCGCCCAATGGTTAGAAACAGTCGATGACGAAACGTTGGCCAATGTGCTTTATGAGTTCGGCGAAGAGCGTCACAGCCGCCGCATCGCGCGTGCGATCAAGCAGATGGACAGTTATGAGTCGACGCTTGAGTTAGCAGAAGTCATTAAAGTTGCGCACCCTAATTGGCAACGCGGCAAACATCCCGCGACTCAGAGCTTTCAGGCCATGCGAATTTTTATTAATAATGAGCTTGGCGATGTCGATGCCTTTTTAGAACAAAGCATTCCGATTTTAAAGTCAGGCGGACAATTGGCGGTGATTAGCTTTCACTCGTTAGAAGATCGCCGCATTAAGCAGTTTTTGCAACGCCATAGTAAAGGGCAATATCCAGAAGACGAAAATCTACCGATGCCGCCCAATCGCCCGCGTTACTTTAGTAAGCCTAAACGTGTGGGCCCAAGCAAAGCTGAAACCAGTCAAAACCCACGCTCGCGTAGTGCATGGCTGCGACTGGCAACTCGTACAGATATCGACTATTTACCTGTCACTGAACAATAATTTGTCACTGCACAATAATTCTTGCTTGAATAATAAGTACTGGGGCGTTTGTTGTTTCTAGCACGTGACGGGTTGTCCTAATGATTACGCAGCTGTTAAAAAGCTGTAAACATTATCTGATAGGCTCGGCAATTGCTTTCTTGTTTGTTTATATTTTGATGGTGCTGACGGCTAATGAGTTTTTTATCACTCATAGACGATTATCGCTTTTTACATTTTGAAGTTCACTTTTTGAGATCGTCATGGCAATATCTGACAAACCGACAAACCGTCGCGCTGCATCATCTTATAACCCCGATATCGGCGAATTGTTTGTTCGCCGATTTAACGTGGTTAGTATTTATGCGGTGGTGCTATTGCTGCTAGCAGCAGCGATTGTATGGAGCGGTATTAAAACTGCCGAAGGCGTCCAGCAATACCATCAGGATTATAAAACCTTGCAAGACATGAAAAAACAAGAGCGCAAGCTACAAGTTGAGCACCAACGTTTACTCATTGAGCAACAGACGTTTAGTGCTACCCCGCAAATCGCCAGCCGGGCAGTATCTGAGTTAGGCATGTTTTCACCAACACTCAAAGACAAGCTTATTATCCAACCAGGGACTGCAACTGCAGTAGTACCAGTGGTTGACGAAACGGCTGTTCCCGATATCCCAGGTGTCTCTACTACAAATGATTCAGATGTTTATGAAGCAGATGATTCGCTTGATTCTGATTCTGATTCAGTGGAGGCAGGACAATGAGTGATAAAAAATCCAATAATCCGAAAGGCAAAGGCACAGCAAAGACGCCTAGAAAAAAATCCGCTAGTGGCAAAGTCACCAAACCACTGCGTCCTGCAAGCGCGGCTAAATCTGGGCAAACCAGCAGTAAGTCTGAACGTAAAGGATCTGGCAACCGTAAAGCCAAGTTATTTGATCGTCTAAAAAAGAATGATACAGAAGGTGCTTATACCAGTGTTAAAAACCAAAAAAGCAAAAGAGGGTTTTTGGGTAAGGCGTCAGGGGCTTCTTCGCGTGGTGGCTTCGATCAGGATAAAAACCGTTTTCGTACTATTTGGGCTATTGCACTTATTATATTAGGCTTGCTGATCGCTCGAGCTTACTATTTACAAGTCGCTAATGCGCCGTTCTATCAAGATAAAGGCGATGAGCTCATCACCAGCACACGCACACAAAAATCCTATCGTGGCATGATTACAGATCGTAATAACTTACCGTTAGCCGTCAGTGCACCACTAGCCACCGTTTCTTTTAGCCCGCATGATTATGCTCGCGAATATTACGAGCTAAAACGTATTATTCTGACCAATCCTGATAGTCCGCAACTGATTGCTCGTATGCAAAAGCGCTTAGACGGTATGGATCTAACCAAACTGGCCGCGGCCGCGAATATTTCAGTCAGTAAGCTAGAAAAAGTCACTGCAATCGATGACAGTATAGATGTTACCGATGAAGCTGCTGTTAAGACAGTACTGCCTTCTGGTCCGGGATCTCATTATCTACCGCTATTGAATAAAGTTACGCCTGAGATTGCTCAGAGTGTCAGTTCGCTTGATTTTCCTGGTGTCTATGAAAAAAGCTTCTTTCAGCGTTATTATCCGCAGCCACAACCGAACTCGCAATTGCTTGGGTTTATGGGCCAAAACGCCAATGACCCTGATGGGGGCTATGAAGGTCGTGCTGGAATCGAACGTCAGTACGAAAAAGAGCTAGCAGGCGAGGATGGTCAAGTATTGGTATTAAAAGATGCCAAACAGAACAGCTTGAAAGAGATCAAACAAATTGAGCCAGAAATTCCTGGCAAAGATGTGGCATTGACTATTGATTCGCGTTTGCAGTACTTGCTCTATAAAGAACTAGAAAAAGCAGGGCGTTTACAGAAGGCACGTTGGTCGACAGGAATGATCGTTGATGTACAAACGGGTGAGGTGCTGGCATTATCGACTTGGCCATCATTTAACTCCAATAATTTGAATGAGATGACCGGTGAAAACCAGCGTAATAGAGCAGTGTTAGATGTCTTTGAGCCTGGATCAGTCATGAAGCCATTTACGGTTGCTGCTGCTTTAGATTCTGGTAAGTATACGCCGACTTCTTTAATCGATACCAATCCTGGATCTATCCGTGTACGTGGTTATACTATTCGTGATCATAATAACCTGGGCATGATTAATTTGGCCACGCTATTACAGAAATCTAGTAACGTCGCTTCTACTAAGATTGCATTGTCGCTACCAGCTGATGCTATTACCAACATGCAAAGGCAGTTTGGCTTTGGCGAAAAGACAACACTTCAGTTCCCTGGTGAAGGCAAAGGTATGGTCGTTACACCAAAAGAAAAAGAAACGGCAAGGCGCGCAACTGTCAGTTATGGCTATGGTCTACAAGTAACTGTGGCACAGATAGCGCAAGCATACTCAGCATTGGCTGCAGGCGGTGTGATGCATCCTCTGACATTAATCAAAGATGATAAGACGCAGCCAAGCAAACGTATCATGGAGCATGAACAAGCGATGTCGATTGTTCAAATGCTGGAAAGTGTCACTGAGCAAGGTGGTACAGCAAAAGCCGCCGCTATCGACGGTTATCGTGTCGCTGGTAAAACAGGAACGTCACGTCGTATCAATCCAGACGGTGGCTACTATAGCGATCAATATCGTAACGTCTTTGCTGGTATAGCACCTGCGTCCAATCCAAGGCTCGTCGGCGTGATGCTGATCGAAGATCCACGTGGTCAGATTTATGCTGGTCTGACAGTTGCTCCGGTCTTTCATAATGTCATGAAGGAAGCGCTGCGTTTGTACAATGTACCTTTAGATAAGCCATTAAAAACTGAAAATTGATGATCTTAGATGTGGGTTTATGAAGATTTTTTAATATTTAACCTTTAACTTTTTAATTTGTTTTAACCGTTTAGGATTTGCCGATGACTATCTTATCGCCCAACAATACGACTGTTACCTTGCAACAACTGATTCAATCTAGTGACAGTGGCAAACATGGTTTACAGCAGTTATCAATGGCGATAGTAGCGGCATCTAAAGCACATATAGTGATTCAAGATACATCTAACCATATGGACATGGCGATCAACATCCCATTTCAGCAGTTTCGTTTAGATAGTCGTCAGTTAGAGACAGGTGATGTATTTGTCCTGTTAAAAAGCCAGACGTCAAATGATCAAAGAAGTCGTGACTACTTATATCAAGCCGCTCAGAATGCGGCTTTTGTCCTATCAGAAATAGATCCTGTCATATTACTCGCTATGATTGATGACCCTAGCGAGCAGCAGTCATTAGCCGCGTTACCTTGTCCTGTATTGTATGTATCGAATATCCGCGATTTTTTAGGTGATTTGATTCAAGCGCGTTTGCAATATCAGCAACCAGTCGATTTACCCGATGTCGTTGCAGTGACAGGCACCAATGGTAAAACCACTATTAGTCAATTGGTAGCACAATTAACACAGCTGACGGGCATGAGTAGTGCCGTGATGGGGACAGCAGGTAATGGTCGACTTGGTGCTCTGCAACAAGCCAGTCATACCACTGGTGACGCCTTGGCTGTCCAGCAATTCTTATATCAAATGGGTTCAGAGAATGCTGAGATATTAGCCTTGGAAGCCAGTTCGCACGGGTTAGATCAGCAGCGCTTGCAAGGCATGCCAGTGTCTGTGGCGATTTATACCAATTTGAGTCGCGACCATTTAGATTATCATGCTGATATGGCAGAATATGCAGCGGCAAAGGCCAAGCTTTTTGATAGCAGACATTTTCCTGATTTGACCCATGCCATTATCAATATTGATGATGAGTATGCACAGGTAATGATCGATACAGCAAATGCCAGCGGTCTAACGGTCTGGACTTATAGTTTAGATCCATCAAAAACAGCAACTTTTGTAGCGACTGAAATCAAACCGAGCTTACAAGGTGTTGAAGTTTGTTTGTGTGCTGATTTTGGTGATGAACACCAAAGCCGTACAGATATTATTAGTCCACTATTGGGACGTTTTAATGTGGCAAACTTGCTTGCTGCTATTGGTGCCGTGGTTGCTTTAGGAACTGATTTGGAGCGTATTGCCACAGTGGTTCCAAAGTTACAAGGCGCTGTGGGTCGCATGCAGCGAGTGCCCTCGAACGACGGCTGTTTTATCGTGGATTATGCGCACACGCCTGACGCGTTGAGCCAAGTACTAGCCAGTCTGAAAACGCATTGCAAAGGACAGTTGTGGGCCTTGTTTGGCTGTGGGGGTGATCGTGATGCGGGCAAGCGTCCATTGATGGCGCAAGCAGGACTATCAGGTGCAGACCAGGTCATATTGACAGCGGACAACCCACGTACTGAAGACCCTAATGTAATTTTGCAAGATATGCAGGTGGGAATGAGCGCTGAGCAATACCAACGCACCCATATCGAACCTGCTCGTCAAGCAGCAATTGAATATGCCGTCTGTCATGCAGCGGCTGACGATATTGTCGTTATCGCTGGTAAAGGTCATGAAACCTATCAAGAAATAAACCATATTCGTTATGATTTTGATGACAGTGTTGTATTGCGGCAAACACTAGAGCAAGCCGGACGAGCATAGCAAGTTGGCATATGTCTCAATATTTTTGACGGCCTCATCAGTATCTGAAGATTTGATTTTTATAAAAACTAAGTAGTCATCATATAAGGTAATCACTATGACAGCCGACGACGATAATACCATTCAGGCACAAGGGCTGTATGTCTGGCAAGTGGATAATTTACTTGCCGCGACAGCATCGCTTGATGGTCATTGGCAGCTATCACCAGAAAAAATAAGCGCAGGGCGGACAGTACTATCAAAAGATGCGGTCAGTAGTAACCGTATTGCCACTGATACCCGTACGATAAAAGCAGGTGATATATTTTTAGCGCTCAGCGGTGATAACTTTGATGGCCACGATTATATCGATTTGGCTGCATCAAAAGGTGCAGTGGCGGCTATCGTATCGAGGCCTATCACTATCACCGATTCAAATAGCATTCCACAGCTGATAGTGAATGACACTCGTCTGGCGTTAGGGCAGTTGGCTGCCTATCGTCGTCAGCAGCATACTGACCTCACAGTGATTGCGATTACAGGATCTAGCGGTAAGACCACCTGCAAAGAGATGCTTGGTAGTATCTTTGGCAGACTGGCGCCAACGCTGATTACTCGTGGTAATTTAAACAATGACTTGGGTGTGCCGATGATGCTCCTTGAGCTGTCGGATCACCATCGCTATGCGATCTTAGAGTTGGGTGCTAACCATATTGGTGAAATTGCTTATACGACTGAAATTGTTCAGCCTGATGTGGCTTGTATCTTAAATATCGGTACTGCGCATTTGGGTGAGTTTGGTAGCCGTGAAGGTATTTGTCAGACCAAAGCGGAGATTTATAGTACATTAACCGATGCTCAGTTTGCCATCGTGCCTGATAAAGATGACTTTACCAATCAATTGCGTCGTATCGCTGAAAAGCATACCTCACATGTGATTGGTTTTGGTAACACGAGTGTGAGTGCAAGTCATTTAGATGTTGAGCCTGAACGCAGTGAGTTTAAGCTACACATTGGTAACCAAGTACAGGATATCACTTTGCCGTTAGCAGGCGAGCATAATGTCAATAATGCTTTAGCAGCTGCAGCATGCGCGCATGCCTTAAATATCGCGGTAGACGATATTGTCATTGGGCTTGAAAATGCCCGTCCAGCCAAAGGTCGTTTGAACAGTCAGCTGCTCGGCATGCATCGATTGATTGACGACACTTATAATGCCAACCCACATTCAGTCCGTGCAGCTGCCAAGGTGTTGGCGGCGCAAACAGGGACGCAAGTCATGGTTTTAGGTGATATTGCAGAACTGGGTGATGCGGCAGTTAGCGAACATCAAAGTTTGGGACGTACGATAGCGACTACGGGTATTGATGCTTTACTGTGTGTGGGTGAGTATGCGCCTTATACTGTAGCAGGTGCAAAAGAGATTTCTGATATCAGTGCCCATGCATTCGCTGATAAAGACAGTTTGTTGCAGTACTTACAGCCATATTTACAAGCGCAACAGGCTCAGCCTTGTACTGTGTTGTTTAAAGGCTCTCGTTCCATGCAGATGGAAACACTTATCAATGCGCTAGTCGAGGAGTAGGCGGTGTTAGTTTGGTTGTTTGGCTGGCTTGGCCAGTATTATACGCCGTTTTCTGCGGTTTCTTCATTGACGCTACGGGTGTTACTTGCGGTTGTGACCGCGCTTGCCTTTAGTATGATGTTTGGTGGGCCGGTCATTCGGCATCTACGAGCATTGAAATATGGTCAAGCCATTCGTAATGATGGTCCACAATCACATTTGGCCAAAACTGGTACTCCGACTATGGGTGGGGTATTAATTTTGAGCGCAATTGGTGTATCGACACTGCTGTGGGCACGTTTAAATAATCCCTATGTGTGGATTTTACTCGTGGTTATGGTTATCTTTGGTGCGGTGGGTTGGGCAGATGATTGGCTCAAGATTAAATATAAAGATCCCAAAGGTCTCATCGCGCGCAAAAAATATTTTTGGCTGTCGATGGGCGCTCTATTCGTTGGAGGGTCTTTATACTACATAGCCACGCTACAGCCAGATATCAATACCACGCGTGAGATGCAGGATTTGTTGATTCCTATCTTTAAAGATTGGGTGATTCCGTTTTCGGCAGTGCCATTCGGTATTGGCTTTATTATCTTTACCTACTTTGTAATTAATGGCGCATCCAATGCTGTCAATTTAACCGATGGCTTAGATGGTTTGGCCATCTTGCCAGTAGTTTTAGTCGCTGCAGGTTTGGGGGCTATGGCTTATGTATCAGGTGACGTACGCTTTGCCGATTACTTGCATGTGCCTTATATCGCTTACAACTCTGAGGTGATTATCGTCTGTGGCTCGATGGTTGGGGCAGGGCTTGGTTTCTTATGGTTTAATGCGCATCCGGCACAAGTATTTATGGGTGATGTCGGTGCGCTTGCCCTTGGCGCGATGCTAGGTACGATTGCGGTGATGACTCGCCAAGAAATCGCTTTTGCCATTATGGGCGGTCTGTTTGTCGCTGAAGCATTGTCAGTCATGCTACAAGTTGGCTCGTATAAGCTGCGCAAAAAACGCGTCTTTCGCATGGCCCCATTACATCATCATTTTGAAGAGATTGGCTGGAAAGAAACCCAAGTGGTTACTAGGTTTTGGATTATCGCTATTATCCTTGTGATTCTAGGACTCATGACCTTGAAGCTACGTTAAGCTTAAAGCTACGTTCATACGTTTGTTATGATTGATATAAATTGAGATTTTTTACTCAAAAGCCACTTCAAATCAATTTGAGGTGGCTTTTTTATTGGCTGCTTTGTCACATTTCTTATCTTAGCTTTTATCTTATGTCTTATCTTAGCTTTTATTACTTAGCAAGCGTGATTTTTGGTAAAATATGCAATATATTGCTATGACTTTGAGATGCTTGTGTCTTTGTTTATTTGTCCGCTTTGCCAGTCACCTTTAACACCTGCTGCTGATACGTGGCGCTGTGATGGTAGCCTAAACCCAAAGCAAACCAATCACCCGTTTGATGTGGCGCGTCAGGGTTATGTCAATCTGCTACCAGTCCAGCAAAAAAAATCGAAAGCACCTGGAGATAGCCAAGCATCTATTGAAGCGCGCAAGCGATTTTTGCATGCGGGACATTATCAGCCGTTAAATGATTTGATTTGCCAAAAAATGCTAGCGTTATTATCGTCAATTGGGCAGGTGAATTGGTTGGATATTGGTTGCGGTGAAGGGTATTACACCCAGTCGATGGCACAATTGGGTTCGGATGTTATGGATACGCTCATCGCAGCAGATATCAGTAAGCCTGCCGTGATGGAGATTGCTAGAACCAGTAAAGCTGAAAGCAAACTCTGGTATCAGCAGGATAAAGAGTCAGCTACTCAGTCGACCGCTATTTACCCATTGGTAACCAGCGCAGCGCACTTACCGTTACGCGCAGGTAGTGTGACAGGTATCAGTAGTATTTTTAGCCCTATTTTGCCAGAGGCTTTTGCTGAAGTGTTGGCTGATGATGGCTATCTGATCATTGCCAAACCTGATGTCGGGCACCTAGCAACGATGCGTGATGCACTGTTTGATGATGTGCGTGAGCATGACTCTGATAAATTTCTGACAGAGTTGTCACCGTATTTCACGCTATTAGATACTCATCGTATCAATACAGAACTGACGCTATCAGCAGGTGATTTGGCTGATTTAATGACCATGACCCCTTATGCGTATCGTGCGCGTAGCGAAAAAAGACAAGCGCTTCTGATAGCAGTGAAGGAGAACGCATTTAATACTGAGGCAAAATTTGTGGTTTATGTTTTGCGAAAAATAGCCGATAAATAGGCGCTTATCATATACAAACATACCGTACTGATAATGCAGTTAGCATTAGTACTCTCCCAATAGCCAACCACTCACAAAGGCAAAATACTCGCGGAACCACGCATTATAGCGAATGGACAAAGGCGTAGGGCTAGCGACGGTGATAGGTTGCTGATAACCTTGATGCTTAGCAATACTGGCTGCACGAATGGTATGAAAGTCACTAGTAACGATAGCGATAGGCTCAGCGATAGATAGCCCTTTTTCTTCTAATATACTTTGGCTATTGGCTAAGTTTTCCTCTGTACTGGTGCTTTTGCCTTCTTGTGATATGCGTTCAAATTCGATGTTGTGTACTTCGTGCAAGTACGTTGCCATAATATCCGCCTCGCTACGAGTACGCTGAAAACCAACGCCGCCGCTGGTTATCACCACTGCATTTGGCTGTGACTCTATCAGCGGTACAGCCGTATCCAATCTTTTGGCGAGGGTTGGTGTGGGCTTGCCTGCGACTGTTCCTGAACCCAATACGATAATGGCTGCAACGCTAGGTGCAGGCTGCTGACTGAGTTTAATCTGTTGCTGTAAGGAGTAGATAAATACTATAAAGCTGATGAGCCAAATCACGAATAATCCCCACAGCGCATACCATAAACGATTTAACCAAGGGCTTCGGCCAAAAAACTTGCGAATGGCTTGCCAAAATAGTCCATGAGCGACAAATACACTACCCACTAAAAAAGGCACTACCGAGCCAAAATTGATTTTACCGACAGCCATTAACGCCACGCAATCAACAATAATCACGAGACCAATAACGGTCAAAACGGTACGAGTAGTGGTAAGTAGGATTTTGGACATAGATAAAATACGCTTGTATGTAGATAATCAATATATTGGATAATAGTTTTAAAGGTGTCAAATCTTAGATTAGCACAGTCGTATATTACTATAGATGGATAGATTATGAATTTTGTTCATTACACCTGAATTTTTCAGGGTGTCATCAATTAGTGCAAAAAAAGAGCTCACCAAATTGGGAGCTTTTTTTTTGAACGATATTTATAAACCACTATTGAAGCAATCTCTAGCGATGCATACCACGGACAGGATAGTTGTTTTCTGGGTTTCTAATAAATTCCAAGCCACCAGCGAGGACTTCTAGGTCTGGACGGGCAAATGGGGCATTTGAGATATCGAGGATTTGAATATTCCCTTCTGCATTGATAACGAACAGACCAGGTTCAGCGAATGGATGGTTGGTTTCTTTCTCTGAGCGTGGGTCAGAGATGTATAAACCTAGCGTGTGCATTTGCTCAACGGTTAGACCGTAAGCGATAGGGAAGTTAATATCGAGCTCTTCTAAATGCGTGTTTAACTGCTCTTTGCTATCACCCGATACGGCGATAATATCAACGCCTACCTTAGCAAACGACTCTTTGATAGATTCAAGCTGAGTGAGGTATTGAGTACATTTTGGGCAATGTTTACCGCGATAAATGACGACCAGTTTCCAGTCATGACCGTTTTCAGGCGTCCCTAATGGCTTAACCTCACCATTTAGCATGGTTACGTTTATATCTGGGAATTTTACGCCAGCATGAAGCTTTTGAGTATAGTCTGTTGACATTGTTTTTATCCTTGTCGTTTTTATTAAAAAGCCGTACATATTGAATTTGATTGATCGTTCAATATGATGAGTACCGATACTACAAATAAATGCTTAATAATGAAGTTGGCTTTTTGTTAGTGAGTGCAAGGTTTTATGGCTGTCGGTATATTTTTTATGTTTAATCTTTTCTCAAAATTATGACGCGTCCTAGATTCTATGTATTCACACATTATTTATTAGTAAATATTATGGTTTGAGTGCTGTTAGCCGATGGCTGACTCAATATCACCTTACTCGCTAAGATATCGCCTTTGGCATTGATCTTATAACATTCTGATGAAGTGCCGTTAATATCAGCGCTTGATAATAGATTGTCTGATGTTTCTATGCAGAACCATGCTGTGTTATTGGTGTCTTTAGTGAGAGACCAGTCTTGGTTATACGTCGCTATCTGGTTATTCATACTGCTATCAGTATAAACATTTTCAGTAACCAGCTTACTTGAGTCGCCCACAGTCGCCATCTTAGGAATGGTGGCCGTCTGGGTTGATAGTGAGTATTGGCCCGTACTATCTGTGAAGCCATGGAATACTAATGGGTTTAGAGTAAAGTAGTTAATAGCCACCGATTGATCAGTAATTTGGTTGTTCACTTTATTGATCGCATTAACTTCGGCACCTTGTACCCTTTTATCATTGAACCGCATACTGCCTTTAGGGATGACTTGAATGTTTACTGAGACGTTTTGATTGCCTACAACGGCAACCAATTGCTCACTACGTTGTTTGGTATAGATATTGAGCATCGCAGTTTCAACAGGATATTGTGTGACTGTATTTTCAGCGCTGTTGTTATCATTACCAGTGTTATCCATGGGTGTATTGATTGTGACACAGGCGCTTAAGCTGAGTCCTGCTGCAATACATAATCCTAGTGTTTTCATAATCTAGTTCCTCGGTTTGTCTTATCAAATATTATAGATGTCTACTATAATTGAATTTTTGAGCAATGACATCTGCGATGTAGAGTAGCCTATGCTATCAATTAGCTTATCTAATAAAGACTATCACCAAGTATATTCTCATAGCTGTCATAAACTTGGCGTTGTCTCTCATTGCCTTCTTTATCGATAATAAGCTCAGTCACCTTATTACCTTCCAAGTAAACGGTAGCCAAGCCATTGTTGAAATAGCTGTTATCTGTATATAAAAATACATCACCCACATCAGGCTGAACTTCGTCATACTGCGGTTCAATAATAACTTTGCCAGTGCTATCGATAAATCCCCATTTTAAACTATCATTTTCTCCCACACCTATTGCTGATAAGCCTTCAGAGAAACTTAATGCTGCATCCCATATAGGCAAAATGACTGTTTTGCCCTTAGTATCTATAAAGCCAACCTTATCACCATCGGTCAGTCGAAAAGTGGCTAAACCTTCTTTGAAATTGCCTAGATTCTCATAGCGAAAATCAATAACAGTATCACCATTATAATCAATTGCACCAAATTTTCCGTCCTTCAACACCGTTGCTAGTGCATTCGAAAAATCACCTGCATGATTATAGAGATAAGGAATAACCAGATTGCCTTGCTTGTCCATATAGCCCCATTTGTCACCTTTAAACGTGGCAACCAGACCTTCGCTAAAGTTCCGAATGTCAGGTACGAAGTCAAAAAAGATAGGGTGAATAACAGATATTGCGACCTCACCTTGCATGTTGACATAACCGACAGTGTCATAACCGTGTGTCACATAAGCCATGCCGTCATAGAACTCACCGCAGTGATCATAGATAGCAGGGGTGATGATACGTCCTGTATGATCTTTGAATCCGCAGGTATCATCATGGTCTTCTACCGATTTATAATAGGTAATGGGCAAGTTAAGATCTGCATCGCGTGCTCTGTCACCTGTGAAAGCGGATGAGCCATCTGTTATGGTACTGGAAGTTTCTAACGGTAAATGGTTATTTGAGGCTTCTGCTTCTGTACAGTTTATTAAGAAAGCTAATAATGTACACAATCCTATGACTTCCATATCAATCCTTGTCAGTCGCTATTATTGACTGTTATAACTTATTTTCTCAATACCGTTATCTGATAGGTAGGTGTCTATGAACTTATTACTCAATAGATCCCCTTGAGCATTGATTAGATAGCAGTCTGAGCTTTTGCTATGAGGATCTCGTGTTACTGGGTTAGCTAAAAGGGTTATGCAGAACCATGCGGTATCTATACTGGCACGTGATAGTGACCATGTCTGGGTGTAGCTATCGACCAGTGCGTCTTGCTCGCTACTGTTATAGACATTCTCAGTAATAAACTGACTAGACTCGCCTACAGCAGCCATCTTAGGCATACTAACAGCTTGATTAGCTACGGAATATAGCCCTAGATTGTCGGTAAAGCCATAGAACTTTACAGGGTCTAGGGTGTAGTAGTTGACGGATATTAGCTGCTGATCAGTGGTGCCATCTGATTTGGTGGTATAAGTAGTTTCGGCACCTTGTACTTGCTGATTGTTGAATGTCATTTTCCCTTTGGGAACGACTTTTATTTCAAGCACTGTATTTTGATTGTCATTAGCTTGTATCAGTTTATCAGTACGCGCTTTGGTGTAAATATTCAGCAGGGCGGTCTCAACGGGGAATTCAATCATAGTTTGCCTGCCACTATGACTTGTTATTTCCGTATTCGTACTTGTGGCACATGCTGTTAGCGTTAATGCTACTGCTATGTATAATCCTAATATTTTCACTTATGACTCCTTACCATAAAATATTTGATGTTCGGTCTAAATCCCTTTGCCACCAACGGTATCTATTGCATACTGACTAAAACTTTTACGCAATAATTTATGATCAAGTCCTTTCTCTTCTGCCAAGATTTTTATAACTTTATTTACAGATATGGATGATTTTATAGATATAAAAATAGGGTAGATTAAGACACATAGCAATATTAAGCTTAATCCAATAAATAGTTCTTTGGTTTGCCATGAATTGAAGAACGCTTGAGTAAGTCCATAACCTGCCATAACCGTAAACCCAACAATCCGCAGCTGTTTTTCTTTTTCTTGATAGTCTTGGTAGGTATTTAGCCAGATCTCTAACTCTTTTTTGGATATTAATTGTTCCACGTTTATAAGTTTTGTGTTATCTCTAATCATCAATGGTCTTCTTTCTATTTTAGAAAAACTAATCAACAAATGTTACACTATTTTAAGAGAATTCCATAATTAAATACTAAATCAACACAACACGTGAAGTGTACGGCAGTAAAAGAAATTGAACGGGAATATTTTGGACAGCAGTAGATAATAAGTAGAGACTGAAAGTCTTACTTTTAAAAGGTCTAATGGGTACTTAGGACAGGGTAGTACAAGATAGGAAAACTGATGCTTTGATTAAGCAGAATAAGATTGGCGGTGAAGGAGGGATTCGAACCCTCGATACGCTATTAACGCATACACACTTTCCAGGCGTGCGGTTTCAGCCACTCACCCACTTCACCGTTTTTTGACTGGCTCAGTATAGCGGATACTGTTTAAAATGTCATCACTTACACCTTATCTTTCTTTATTTGCAAGCGCCTGCTAGGATAGCGTATCCGTAATAACAAGCACAGATGGTTGAAAGTTGAATGATAAGTTTTGATAGGCTTAAATATAGTTTTAAAAACAGCGTCATCATGGCCGTGATGACGGCTGCTGTTAGTATAGCTTCAGCACATGCTGATGATTTTACCCAGTGTAGTGAGTCTTTTTATGGTGGTGTTTATCCCGAATTTACCAATGATAAACTCAGCAACAAGACACAAGAGCTATGCATGGACGGCTTTGCAGTTATGTATTCAGGGGTATCACGCACACCACTGTGGTCGGCAGAGCATTTAGACCGCAAGCGACTACAGCAAGCCGAAGAGATTGACCGCGAAGACAGCTTTCACGAAGAAAGTAAGTTACCAGATTCAGCACGTGCTTCGTTATCAGACTACTCAGGCTCTGGCTATGATCGTGGACATTTAGCGCCCAATGCCGACATGGCCAATCGCAGTCAGCAATATGACAGCTTTAGTTTGGCCAATATTGCACCGCAGTCACCGCGCAACAATCGTTATATCTGGCGCAATATCGAATCAGCGACCCGTTATATGACCCAGCAATATGGTGAAGTGTATACGGTTACAGGGGTTGCCTTTACTGACAAAAAAACCAAGCAGCTCGCTGATCGTGTGCTTGTACCCAGTCATTTTTTTAAGGCCGTCTATATTCCAGCGACCAATCAAGCAGGTGTGTACTACGCACCAAATGATGAATCAGAGCGTATAGAAATTATCAGTGTTAATGAGTTGGCTAGTGAAATTGGTATTGATGTATTACCCGTGCTTGACTCGCAAACTAAAGCACAAGCCTTTGATTTGCCATTAAAAGCTGGTGATAGCTCGGTTCTCCCTGCTGCTGAGCCAGAAGAAGAACCTACTTGGATGCTATTTATTTGGGAGATTATTAAATGGCTTCTGGTACAGTTACAAGCGTAGAGCACCTAAATGAAGGGGTGTCATACTGAACAATAAAATGCTATTAATAGGAGCGGTGACCACATGATTGAACCATTTGCTAACAATCACCAAAGTATGCAAATTGGTGACCTTGTCATAGAAAATCAAAAAGACAAAATCATCATTTACGGTGATATCGATGTGACTTTCGACGACACTGGATATCAACAAGCGAAGCAGTTACATGAGCTGACTACTAAAATTATGCAAGCTTTTGAAGACAATCGCTTTTATAGTAAGAGTGAGAACAAGTCAAAAGAAAATGATGACCAATCAGATAAGGATATAGACAATCCTTTTTTATAACTATTTGATATAGTTTTATTTTTATGGGAATTATAAACTATAAAAAATTACTAGGCAAAATACAAAAATTGCTTATAATGAGGCAAGGCAGCGCTTATTTTTGCTAAAAGCTGTTTAGTAAATATAATTCAATAAGTAATAATGGCTGTTTGCTTTCAATTAATCTCAGAGCGCAAAGCTTGTAAGAAAAGATTCTAGCAAAGGATAGGCGTAGAATAGCAGGAACATAATGTTTCGAGCAATCATTGTATGAAGGGAGTCAATCTATGAAATTTTTTACAAAAACCACATTAGCCGTTGCAGGTATTAGTTTAGCCAGTATGGCATTTGCCGCTGATCCGCTAGCCAATACGACTTGGCAAACGTTTGATGAAGGCAAGCCAAAAGGCACCGTAAAAATTACTGAATCAAATGGCGTACTAACTGGTACACTTATCGCGACTAATTCATCGACAGGCAAAAAATATGTTGGTACGAGAGTCATTAAAGGGTTGAAGGCTGATGGCGGTGGTAAATATAGTGGTGGTACAATCACTGATCCTGAGAAAGGGAAAGACTATCGTATGACTGCAAGCTTAAAGGGTAGTACCCTAAGTCTAAAAGGTTATCTTGGTCCATTTTCACGCAGTCAAACATGGAAAAAGAAATAGTCTAGCTTAGAGCCTTTTTATCGATAGTAGGCTCGAGCAATAAAAAATCCCGCAACACCTTTTGGTTATGCGGGATTTTTTATTGTATAGATTTTAAGATAAGCTTAAAGTTCTTATCTTACAAACTCTGGATATGCATCCATACCACACTCTGCTATATCTGCACCTTCATACTCATCTTCTTCAGAGATACGGATGCCCATGACTGCTTTGATAATTGCCCAAGTGATTAAGCTAGCAACAAATACCCAAACAAAGATAGTAGCAGCACCAGCAATCTGACCTACGAACGAAGCCGCTGGATTGGTAATCGGTACGATAAGTAAACCGAATAGACCAACAACACCATGCACTGAAATAGCACCGACTGGGTCATCTATTTTTATTTTGTCTAAGGCTAAAATAGATAGTACCACGATAACACCAGCAATTATGCCAAAGAGTGTTGCTTGTAATGCAGATGGAGTAGATGGTTCTGCTGTAATAGCAACCAGTCCCGCAAGTGCACCATTTAAGAGCATTGTTAGATCAGCTTTGCCAAAGATAATGCGCGCTATGATTAAAGCACCAATTGCACCACCAGCCGCAGCTGCATTAGTATTCAAAAAGACCATAGCAACCGAGTTTGCGCTAGCGATATCGCCAAGTTTGAGTACTGAACCACCGTTAAATCCGAACCAGCCCATCCACAAGATGAGAGTACCAAGTGCTGCTAATGGTAGATTGGCACCTGGAATAGCACGTATTTCGCCGTTAGGACCGTATTTACCTTTACGTGCTCCTAATAGTAATACGCCTGCTAATGCCGCAGCAGCACCTGCCATGTGAACGATACCAGAACCTGCAAAATCAGAAAAGCCCATGTCGCCTAAGTTGAACATGCCAAACACATCATTGCCACCCCAAGTCCAGCTACCTTCTAATGGATAGATGACACCAGTCATAACCACAGCGAATAGCAAAAAGGCCCAAAGCTTCATACGTTCAGCCACAGCCCCTGAAACAATTGACATACAAGTTGCGACAAATACCACTTGGAAGAAAAAGTCAGATGCAGCAGAGTAGACAGAGTCACCATCAAAGCCGTTTTCAGCTGAAGTAGCTAAAGCACTGGCTACTAATGTATCGTCACCTGCGATACCACTTAAAAACAAGTCACCACCGTACATAATGGCATAGCCACATATCATGTACATAGTACAAGCGATAGAGAAAAGTGCGACGTTTTTGGTTAAGATTTCAACGGTGTTCTTTGAACGAACTAGACCAGCTTCTAGCATAGTGAAGCCCGCTGCCATCCACATGACTAGCGCCCCACATATCAAAAAATAAAACGTATCAAGTGCGTACTGGAGCTCGAAGATTTGATTTTGCATATTAATTCCCCCTTGAATTGATGCAATATAGCTATCGGTGTGATTCTATAATTCTATATTTATAGGTTAGTCATATGCTTTAAATAGCATCAGGACCTGTCTCGCCCGTACGGATACGAATGACTTGTTCAAGCGCGGTAACGAAGATTTTTCCGTCACCAATTTTGCCAGTGCTAGCAATGCGAGTGATCGCCTCGATAGCAGGTTCGACCATCTCATCGATAACAGCCACTTCGACTTTCACTTTAGGTAAAAAGTCCACCACGTATTCTGCGCCACGATAAAGTTCTGTATGACCTTTTTGGCGACCGAAACCTTTAACTTCAGTTACGGTGACACCTTTGACACCGATGTCAGAAAGCGCTTCACGTACATCATCGAGCTTAAACGGTTTTAAGATCGCAGTGATTAGCTTCATAAAATATTCCTTATTTGTGTGATGCTGCAGGTTGATAGAGGCATTGTGGTACATCGTCTCGCTGCCATGCTTACTAATAAGTTATTCAAGAACTGTGCCAATTTACTCAAGGGGGATAGGTAAGATTGGAAATTTGTGCTCAAAAACTTTTATTTTTATGGCAGGGAGTACAAGCTATGCTACCACGGTAAGCACCATCGTTATGAGCATAAATAGCGTGTATCAACCTTTGGCGTTGAATCAACGAAAACTTTATTATAACTAACTTTTTAGGTGCTTGGGGAGACGATCTATGTATTTCATGTGATGATTTGCTAAATTGATTCACTATATAAAAATGCATTGAAAGTTCGGCTTAGCAAAAGCTTTAGAGAGTACAAGTGATAGGTAACATTAATAGGTTGCAGCGCTTGATATATGTACTCATGCGCTGTACCTGAAAAGACGAAGATAGTTAGCAGTTCAGTGATAGGCTAATGTGTGCCTAGCCTTTAGGAAATAGGAGGTACGGTGTTTTGGTGCTGCCCAGTAGCTTTTTTGTGTCGCTACCTTGTAATAGCTCACGAATACGAGACTGGCCGAAAGCTCCGGTCATGAGTAAGCCGATATTATTTTCATTTTGATAATAGTTCAAAGCAGCAGTGACATCGCGGCAGTCAAGCAATGCTTTTTTTGCTTTAATGCCTGCTTGTTTGAGCCTTGCATAGGCTTCACGCAGGGCATCACAATTCTCAGAATTTTCTTTGCCTACCATAACAATGTGAACGGTGAGTGCACGAATAAGTGCTGTTTTGCATAGCCAATTGAGCAGCTTATGACAGGTTGGGCTGTTGTCAAAGGCAAACAAAGCATTAGTAGGGGGCAAAAATGGTGCATGAGTCACCAAAATGGGGCAGTGACTGACTCGAATCAGTTGGCTCAAAGTTGCTTTACAGGTGACATTGTGACCTATAACGATGAGTTGCGCCTTATCATCGACATAATCGATACTCTCGTTGAGGTTTTCATGCCGATGTAAGGTATAAGTTGTGAGCTTGTGGTGCTGCTGATCGCAGTAGGTAGTGGCTTGATGTAAGAGTAATTTACCTTGTGACTTTAGCTCATAGTTACCTAAGTTCTCTTTGGTTGTAAATTGCTCGAGCAGGGTGTTTTCATCATCGACATTTAAACAGCCAGAATAATTTACCGCCGCCTTTTGTTGCAAGCTCGGTACAGAGTGCAGTAGTCCAATAGGTGCTTGTAAGCGCGTAGATGCCCACATGCTAGCTTCTAGTACTGCTTGTACATGATCAGGGCAGTCCAAGCAGGCGATTACGCTATCTAGTTTCAAATTACTCATAAGAATACCAAATCATTCTAGTCATAAAAATACAGCTGTTTGGTGTCAGAATGGGGTGTCAATATTTACCCAACTCTATCAACCAATACAGCTGTTTCTTAAATTACTTAGTAATTAGTCAGCACTGACTTTATAAGGTAAGTGCAGCGTTGCTTAATCTAATAGGCCAATATCTCGTCGATCATGAACAGAGAAGCGATCAATCATCGTGCGGCTGGCTTTATTGAGTCCTACTACTTTGACATCAATCCCTTCACGCTGCAAGCGCATGACCAATTTGTCTAATGTATCAATCGCACTAACATCCCAAAAGTGGGCCTGACTAACATCAATCTGTACATTATCTAAGGCTTCTTTAGTATCAAAGCTATTCAAAAACTGTGTGGTAGATGCAAAGAATACTTGTCCCTGTACATAATAATAACGGATATTAGAGTTTTCGTCATATTCACTAAAAATGGTTAAGAATTGACCAATCTTGTTAGCAAAGGCCAGAGCAGATAATAGGACACCGACACCCACGCCATAAGCTAGGTTGTGTGTAAATACTGTGGTCAATACAGTCGCTAGCATAACAATGTTAAACGACATTGGGTGGGTTTTGAATTCACGAAGAGATTGCCAGTTAAAGGTACCAATAGATACCATAATCATGACGGCAACCAATGCTGCCATTGGAATTTGGCTGACCCACTCACTTAGGAATACCACCATAATTAATAAGACCACACCCGCAATCAAGGTGGACAAACGCGTACGTCCACCAGATTTGACGTTGATCATCGACTGCCCAATCATTGCGCAGCCTGCCATGCCGCCAAAGAAACCTGATACTACGTTGGCAATACCTTGACCACGGCACTCTTTATTTTTATCACTTGGCGTATCGGTTAGTTCATCGACGATTGTCGCAGTCATCATGGACTCTAATAAACCAACGACAGCCAATGCGATAGAGTAAGGCGCGATAATGAGCAAGGTATTTAGATTCAATGGAATATCAGGCAGTAAAAACATTGGCAATGAATCTGGTAAATCACCCATACTACCAACATTACGAATATCGAGGTTCATGTACATGGCAACAGCGGTCAAGCCAACGATACAGACAAGCGGAGAAGGAATCACGCGACCAATCTTTGGAATGAGCGGAAACAGATAAATAACTGCTAAGCCTGCGGCTGTCATGATATATACCGTCATACCAACACGCTCAGTCATCGGATTAAGCTCAGGCAGCTGTGCGGCAAATATCAATATTGCTAGTGCATTGACGAAGCCAATGACTACTGAACGTGAGACAAAACGCATTAAGTTGCCGAGTTTTAATATACCCATCACAACTTGAATCACACCACATAATAAAGTTGCGGCTAGTAAATATTGCAAACCATGATCGGCAACTAAATCAACCATCACCAGTGCCATCGCCCCAGTCGCTGCCGAAATCATACCTGGGCGACCACCGACGAAACTGATGACGACGGCGATACAAAATGAGGCATATAAGCCAACTTTTGGATCGACACCAGCAATAATAGAAAAGGCAATGGCTTCAGGGATGAGTGCTAGTGCGACCACCAAACCTGATAAGACGTCACCGCGAATATTGGAAAACCATTCATCACGTAAATTATCAATAAAAGATGTCATAAGTAAACTGCATAGGGTTAGGGGCAAAAGAAGTAATCATTAATAAAATGATCGCGTCGCTACAAAGGTAGCTATCCATCTTTCTTATGCCACGACATGCATGGAATCATGTGGGGGCATTGAATTATTAAAAATTGATAAGAACTATGTCTACTGATTTATTACTGGCGTCACAAATACGCTTGCCAATAATTAGGGTATATTAAACACTTGACCATAACTCAAGGCAGATTGTTTAGTGTAAGGTGATTGAAGATTATACCTACAATAACAACTGGTGAAATGAGCAATGACTTGTCACAGTAGAGGGTGATGAGCAATCTGTTAAATAAAAATTGCTATCTGATATAGCATTACCTCAGTACGAATAGTTGCTAAAAGAGATGTGACAATTGTATGTTGAATATGACAACATGCTAAACTAAAAGACCTGGCTCAATACCCAGTCACATACAGATTAGGGCGGTTATTATAGCATTAGCCACTCAATATAAAAACAGGCGAGTAATAGCATAAAGTTATCAAAAATCAGTACCGAAATCTGGAGGATGCCGTTATCATGTTTCTCATATCGATGGCATCTTTTGCTTTTTTATAAACTCGATTTATTTAATGCTATTTTGTCCGACCAATAAAAGGAATAAATATGACCGCTAATACTGCAACTGATGCTTTACTTCATAAGGGTAGTGGTCTACAAGTCGTGGTTGGCTTGGGTCAATCCGGGTTGTCCGTAGCACGTTATTTGGCCAATCAAGGTTATCAGGTAGCAGTCACTGATACTCAGACCGCTCCTAAATTAGCGGATCAATTACCAGCTGAGATTGATATTCGCCAATTTGGCGAGATTGATGCTGAGCTTTTACAGCAAGCGGCTCGTATCATTATCAGTCCCGGTATCTCTCTTGCTACGCCAGCTGTTGCTGCGGCACGTCAAGCCCATATTCCAGTGGTTAGTGATATCCAGCTATTTTGTGAAGCTTGCACAGTACCGATAGTGGCTATTACAGGCTCTAATGCCAAAAGTACCGTGACCACATTGGTTGGGCAGATGGCAGCGGATGCGGGCGTCAATGTTGGCGTCGGCGGTAATATTGGTATACCTGCACTTAAATTATTGGACAATCCTGATATGGAGTTGGCAGTACTTGAGTTGTCTAGCTTTCAGTTAGAGACGGTAACCAATCTAGGTGCACAGGTAGCGACAGTTCTGAATATGTCACCCGATCATCTAGATCGTCATGGTGATATGCTTGGTTATCACCAAGCCAAACATCGTATCTTCCAGGGTGCTAAATCTGTCGTCGTTAATCGTGAAGATGCATTAACGCGCCCATTGGTTGCCGATAATTTACCGAGAGTGAGCACCGGTATTCATGCTCCTGATAAGGGGCACTATGGACTCATTACTGACCCTGAAGGTCAAATTTATCTTGCTCAGGGTACAGAAAGGCTACTATCGGCAGATAAACTGTTGATTAAAGGACGTCATAATTTACTCAATGCACAGGCAGCATTAGCACTTGGTGAGCTTGTTGGCTTACCCATTGATGGTATGCTGAATACCTTGCAGCAGTTCACAGGCCTTGAACACCGTTGTCAATATGTGGCAACGGTTGCTGATATTGATTATTTTAATGATTCAAAAGGCACTAATATTGGCTCAACCATGGCCGCCATCGAAGGCTTAGGCGCTGTTTATGCTCCAAAAGACGGTAAGCTATTATTGATTTTAGGTGGACAAGGTAAAGGTCAACAATTTGGTGAGTTGACTCCCTTTATTAATAAATACGTTAGCCAAGTGCTCTTCATTGGTGAAGACTCGCAATTGATTGAGCAGCATCTTCGAGACACTGATATAAGTGCTGACGTGGCACTACATCAATGCCAAAACTTAGAAAATGCTTTTGCCGTGATTCAGCAAGTGACATCGAGTAGCTTATCGCAAGTGCAAGCCGTATTATTGTCACCCGCCTGTGCGAGCTTTGATCAATATAGTGGCTTTGTGGCTCGTGGTGAGCATTTTAGTCAATTGGTTAGCCAACTGGCAGATGTGCGAACAGGTTAGTATGATTGTCCACTAGGTATTTTGATGAATAATTAAATGACGTGATGATCTGCTATTTAACGGTTCTTTATCTTAAGCAGGCATTTTCTGTATAAACGATTGTTTTGATTATAGATTACTGCTACTGTCAATCATAACCAGTTAATCATGTAATATGCCAAATTATTTACTTTGGTTTGATCTATCTTATATTTTTTTAAACGGTGGCGTTTTATAGACGCCGTGTTTTTCGTTCGTTAGTGTATATAAAATTATGGCGATCTCTTCTTTTTTTCGTTTCTCTTCTCAATCAAAACAAGCTACTGGCTCTGATGGTATTCTTTCTATGCCATCCGCACGCGCTGTTTTAATATCAAGCGTCGGCTGTATGCTGGTACTCAGTTTATTGATGGTGGCTTCTGCTTCTATTCCTTTTGCGCTTAGTCGTGGTATGACCGAGCTGCATTTCTTTAAAAATCAGCTGTTGTACATGACAATCGGGCTAATTATCGCAGCTATTCCTTACTATACGGTGTCTTTACGAACGCTATATAAGACCGAAACGCAGTTTATTTTATTAGGTATTACAGGCGTGTTGCTAGTTGCAACCTTGTTTAGTACGCCGATTAATGGCTCTAAGCGTTGGTTAGATTTGGGCGTGTTTAACTTTCAGGTGGCAGAGTTGGCCAAGTTGGTCATGATTGTTTTTGTCTCTGATTTTGTGGTGCGTCGCTCGTTTGAGGTTCGTAATGGCTTGGATGGCTTTTTACGGATTATGCTGGTGGTCGCACTCATTACTATGTTGCTATTGTCACAGCCGGATTTTGGTTCTTTTGTCGTGATTTTGGGTACTATTTTTGCGATTTTTTATATTGCTGGTGCGCCTTATAAGCACTTTTTAGCACTGGCTGCGGCTGCTGTTGGTGGTGCAGTTTTAATGGTAACAACAGCGCAATACCGATTGGTACGTGTGATGTCATTTATAGATCCATTTGATGATGTACAAGACACAGACTATCAGCTAGCACGTAGTTTGATCGCCTTTGGTCGTGGCCAGTTTACGGGTGTGGGTTATGGGGAGAGTGTACAAAAATTATCGCATTTGCCAGAAGCGCATACGGATTTTTTATTGGCTATTACCGGTGAAGAGTTAGGTTTTGTGGGGGTCACTATGATACTCATTCTTGAAGCACTGATTATCGGTAGTGCGATGCGTATTAGCTATAATGCTTTAAAACGTCGGCAGATGCGTATGAGCTATACAGCTTTTGGTATTGGTGTGGTATTTATTGCACAGACTATCATTAATGCGGCGATGAATATGGGTGCGATTCCGACCAAAGGTTTGACCATGCCATTCTTTAGTTATGGTGGTTCCTCTATGTTGATTAGTTTAGTCATGGTTGCGCTGTTGCTAAAAATATATAAAGAAAGTCCTGAGATAGAAAAAAATCAATGTCGTTATTATTAGCACGCATTGAGCACTCAACGAAAAACGTTTGGTGTCATGCGATTCTCTTAAAGAGCGCCGCTAGCTAGTGGCGCTTTTTGTTGTCTGTTTTTAAGTATCTTTTCTTATAAGTTAGGCAAGTTTAACTGGTGTTTGTGTTGTAACGGTGTATTGTCCCATTGAGTAATTGCTTGCTTGAGCATGTTTTCAGGTGTATCTCTATCGACAGTTGGCTGTTGCAATAGTTTTAATGCATGAGCGATTAATTGACTTGGATTGCGTGTATCAATTGGCTGTGCGAGATTTTGTTTGGAGAGTTTTTGCCCATCAGGATTACATATTAATGGTAGATGATACCAATGATCGACAGCGGGTAAACCAGCTGCTTGCATGATACTGATTTGTGCGGTGGTCATGGGTAAGATATCCAATCCTCGCATGATATGTGTAATCTGTTGCAGCCCGTCATCAAGACTGGCTGCCAAAATGTAATTGATCATATTGTCTTGGCGACGTACCACCATATCACCTAGTGTTTGCTGAGGATTGTCCCACTGTATTCCTTGAATACCATCATTAAAGCCAATCCTATAATTCGGTAGCTGTATGCGCAGCTTATGTTGTTGTCTATCAAGATCTGCTGTGACACAGCAACGTGGGTAGCGATGTCTATTTGGTGGTAATCGGTTGTGGGTACAATGTGGGCGTTGTTGCTCTTGTGACCAATATTGCTCTAAGTCTTTACGTGAGCATTGGCAGCCATAAGTGAGCGGCCGTAGGGCTGAATTGATATAGTCATTATAGATGTCGATACGCTCAGACTGATAAATGATATCGCCATCCCATTGTAGTCCAAGCGCTTCCAAATCGATCAAAATTTGCTCAGCAAACTGCCTGTCACAGCGTTCAGTATCAGTATCTTCGATACGCAACAACCACTGCCCACCGAGTGATTTTATATGGCAAAAGCTAGCAATAGCAGTGGTTAAAGAGCCAAGATGTAGTTCGCCAGTAGGTGAGGGTGCAAATCGGCCAATAGGCTGAGTGGATACGGTTGCAATGGACATAGGTGTCTAGATACTTTTCAAAATAAGGGGTTATCGATAGTAGTGTTATACCACTAGGATAATAAAGATGAGTCAAAAAAGATATTTATTAAATGCATCAATTTTATTGGGGCTTACATTTGTAATGATTACTATAAGCCATAGGCCAAAAAAGCGATAGCCTAAAACGCAACGAGCGACCAATATATGGTCGCTCATCTTTATGTTTAGATTTTTTATTGCTGTCAATGTTTACTACTGATAATTGATAGTCATGCACAATACCTTATTTAAGCGCCTTGGTTTTGACGTTCTTTAATTTCAGATAATGTCTTACAGTCAATACATTGAGTGGCTGTTGGGCGTGCTTCCAAGCGACGAAGACCAATCTCTACACCACAAGTCTCACAAAAGCCATAGTCATCATTTTCTATTTCTGCTATCGATTTATCGATTTTGCGAATGAGCTTACGTTCACGGTCACGTGTACGCAATGCTAAGGCAAACTCTTCTTCTTGGGTAGCACGATCATTGATGTCTGGCATGGCGCTTGACTCATCTTGAATATAAGTCTTGGTACGGTCTGCTTCACCAATCAATTGATTTTTCCAGTCCAACAGAATAGCCCTGAAATGCTCTAATTGAGCATCAGACATATACTCTTCGTCTTTGGCTGGCACATAAGGAGTAAACTTCACTTCACTCGGGTTCGTGGTCACGGTGCTCATATGGGTATCCTACTTTTTCAAATTAATTCAATAAAACGATGTATCAACAGATAGTACGTTATTAATTTTACGAACGTTGTAATGTGGTCCATTTATAAAACGTTTCACCACTTGGTAACTCAAGTAACACAGCTGATCTAATAGTATGAATATATCGATAGTCAGACATATACGTGTACCTGTTTTATTTAAGTATAGTCAGTGCCAGATAAAAAATATACTTTGTCAGGCTTGTTTAGCCTACTTGCCGAGCGTTCACTCGCCTTCCTTCTATCTAAGTTACATGGAGCTGACTAGATATCGCAATGCCTAAAATATGTCACCAACTGCTGACGGAAAAAACGACCCCCTTTACTCAACTTAGCCATCCTAGCTATTATGATTTTGCCTAATATCAAATATTAGGTGGTCTTCGCTTTATTTTATAAGTTGTATCATTGTTTTTAATAATAATGAAGTCATTTTTCATCTTAATAGCAACTTTACTTGGCTGATTATTATATATTTGATCAAGAAATATCAACCAAAATATTGATATAAAACAGATTTAATTGGTATTTAGAGCAATAAATCTGGGGGTCAAGTATCTAGTCTTTCAATCCAGCTTGCAACCTTTCCATTGTTGCCTAATTGCAACCAACGATAACCAGGTAGAGCGTCACTATCGTAGGCAAAGCTATCTTCATTAGGCATAAACTGATAGCAAGTAGATGGTGTGCTATAGACGGTAACGCCTTGACGATAGCGAACTTGCTCTTGATGAATATGTCCGCTGATGATTACTTTTAGATGCTCAAATGCTGCCATATATTGCCAAAACCTCTCGCTGTTTTCTACCATATGGTTATCAATCCATGCAGAGTTTACTGGTACGACATGATGGTGGAGGGCGATCAATGCGGGTTTATCACAGGCACTGAGTCTCTTGCACAACCAGTCAATATCATCAGGGGTTATTTCTCCTGCCACTTCACCCGTAATAGAGGAGTCTAATAACAATAACTGCCAATGATCGGTTTCGATAACATGTTGACTTAATAAACGAGGATCGGTAGAGCGTCCGACCAGTGTGCGCTGAAGGAAGGGCAAATGACTGCCGACCTCGTCAGTCACATCATGATTGCCAGCAATACAAGCAAAAGGAATATCGGTTGCTTGCAACACTTTGAAGATATGATCATAAATGACGGGCTTAACTTCATTAACTAAGTCACCAGTTACCAAGATTAAATCACAGCGCATATCTGCGCTTAATGCTTGTTGAAGTACTTTCTCAAAACTATGTTGATAAATAGTAGATTCGTCAAGATTACTACTATCATTGTCAGTCATAAAGTCAACAGGCGTCGATAAGTGCAAATCAGTGACCTGTAAGACATTGACCTGCTTATCTGGCGTGCTGATTTTATTGACAGGATAGCTTGGCATTGGGCCAGTTCCTTATTGAATCAGAACAATTCACACTGCCAAAATCACTGTAAATAAATGAGTCGCTGTTATTTGTTTTCACTACTTATTTTTCCCATTCGACATGGTAGTTAATGGCAGTTACCACACTATATTTGCAACCATCATTATAGGCAGCTTTCTATTCATTATGATACTGATAATATTAGGGAAAGTTTATAACATAAAGTGAATCAAAGCTCTAGCAATATTAATAAAATAAAGTCGAATAATATAATAAAAAATGGTTTTATGATACTTACTCAGTAACTAGAGCGTATTCTCCATTTTAAAAGTAGGGGTAAAAATGAGATAAACCAGCGTCACATAAGAAAATAGAACGGATAAATCGATATTATCAGGATATTGCCCTGCTATTTAACGATGTTTGGCTTGTTTAAACGACTATCAATTAAACTGAGGACACCCTTTAAGGGCGTGCTACCCGAAATTTTGAGGCTATTAACTTTGACAGAATCAGAGCCAAAAAAAACAAAATAGCTAATATTAATACGATAGAGAGTCCAGTCTGAATATCTAGCCAAATACTACCCCAAACGCCCAACGTGACGCCAAGCTGCGCGATAAGTAACGATATGACGACCATTTGTTTTGGTGAGGTCACCCATAAGCGCGCAGTTAGTGCTGGCAATACCAACAAACCACTGATCAGTAAACTACCAACTGCTTGTAGCGCAACAGCACAGAATCCTGCCAATATTCCCATAAAAAACAGCCGCTGGCGTGTAGGGTTGATACCTTGGATACGTGCTAATGCTTCATGAGTCGCCAGCTTAATTTGTGCAGGCCAGATATAACGTAGTAAACCTAGACCCACTAGTACGCTACCTGCTAGCAAAGGTAAGTCGGCCCAATCGAGTTCTAATAGGTTACCAAACAAGAACCCCAACACGTTAGATTGTTGATCTGTTAGCTGTGTCAAGGTTAACAAACCCAAGCACAGCAAGGATACTGCTACGACCGCCAGTACGGCATCTGCAGGTAGACGCTCATCATCAATCAATACCAGTCCTAACACCACCATAAAACTGACTAGCAGCACACCAATGCCCATCGGTAATTGCCACCAGGCGGCTAAAGCCACACCAAGTAAAGTACCATGTGCTAGAGCATCGGAAAAAAAGGCCATACGGCGCCACAATACCAAACACCCTAAAGGTGCTGATAATAATGCTAAAATACTGCCAGCGATCCAAGCAGGAGCGATAATGGCTAACCAAGTGGTCATAATAAATATCCGTAAAATTTTTAAAAACACTCAAAACAGTATCAGTAAATGTCAAAAACACGTTACTAAACACAGCGATAATATATTTAATTTTGACAATTAGGGCTCAAGCTCATTTGGTGCGTGATGCTGGCAAGCATGTGGCTGATGCACATAAGGTTGCTCATAATAGTGACCAAATAGTTTCTTGAATTCAGTACTAATAGCCAGATCGCTTGGTTGACCTTCACAGCAAATATGTTTGTTGAGGCAAATAACGCGTCGACTACCTTTCATTACCCAGTGTAAATCATGGGATATCACTAGCATGGCACAATGCAAGAAATCTGGGAGCTTATCAATGAATTGGTACAGCCAAACCTCAGTATCAGGGTCAAGCCCTTGCATAGGCTCATCCAAAATCAATAAATTGGGCTTATCCAATAAGGCTCGGGCTAATAAAACCCGCTGCGTTTCGCCACCTGATAGGTGAAGCAGTTGCCGTGATAATAAATGCGACAATGCTAAATTATCAAATATAAACTGGCGTTGCTCTGCGGTTAACCGGTTTTTATTTGCTTGACCTAGCAAGTCACTGACGCGTAATGGCAGGATTGGTGGGACGGTAAATCGTTGCGGCACATAGCCAAGTTGCAGTGGTTGATGCGCAGTGATGTTGCCCTGAGTGGGTTCAATTAAACCCAAAATTAGTTTGACTAGCGTTGATTTACCAGCACCATTAGGCCCAACGAGGCTCACCGTCTCATTGATATTAATATCAATATTGATATTTGAGAGGATATGTTGCGGTCCGACACGGTAGTTGATATTGCTTAAACTTAGCAGTTGGTTAGTATCGTTCGTGGTAGGGTGATCAGCATTAGGAGAGAGTGGCTGATTAGATATTAAGGTAGAAGAGTGGCTCATAATATGACAACGAATGAATAAGTAAAAGATAAAAATAATCAGAATACTGGCATAACAAACCAATAAAAAAATATGAAATCCAGATATGAAGCTTTAAGGGTTAATATTAGGATTTGAGAGCTAAGGCATTACTGGCAAGCTTTGCACCGACCGCTAAGTTCAATGACACTATGTTCTACGACAAACCCAACATCTTGCTCAGCAAAACTCATCATCTCTTGTACTGGTAGGCTACTACACTCTTGCACACGCTGACACTGATCACAGATTAGAAAAGCGGCTGTATGTTGTGCTCTTGGATGACAGCAAGGAATATAAGCGTTGATAGATGTTAATTGATGAATCAAACCTTCGCTTAATAAAAACTCTAAACTGCGATAAACTGTTGGTGGCGCGACGTTTTTTGTGGTTTTTTTTGTTTGTGATGGTGTTTGCGAGTGAGCCTCTTTTGTATCATCAACACTATCAGTATCTGATAATCGCATGTTCTGTAATTGAGCGATCAAGTCATAGGCACCGATGGGTTTATTGGCTTCTAATACCAATTGATATACTTGCTGACGTAAAGAAGTAAAGCGTGCACCACTTAACTGACATTGTTCCTTTGCTGCGGTTAAACGCTCGACAACGTCATGCTGTGTTAAATCTTGCGCATCATGTAAATGTTCACAATCTGATGAATGGGTAGACATAGTGCGAACTCCTAAAAATAAAATGGCTGTTTTATTATATTTTTTATTGTTATAGTATAACATAATAAAACGCAAGGCAGATAAGCGACCTTAGTGTATCTGTCATACCTTTAGTTTGCATCAAATATAATATTTACAAACCATTACTCATATATCAAAGACATCTATTATGAAATCAGCTTTCAATCAGTTATTACGTCCAGTTATCAAGATAAAACGTCTACTAATTTCTGGAGCAGTACTAGGATTTTTAACGCTAAATGCCCAAGCAGCAACGGTTAGTGTGAGCAACTATCCGATGTTCTTACTCAGTGAAGCGGTGACTGAAGGAACACCATCAGCCAATAGAATTCTACAAGCAGGCGATGTAGGGCATCACGGGAGCGTCAGCCCAAGCGATATCAAGGCCATTAAAGACAGTAAGTTTGTCGTTTGGTTTGGACCATCATTAGAAAACAGTCTAACGGGTAGCTTACAAACCGCCCCCAACGCGATTGCTATGTTTGATTTTAATGCTTTTAATCGTTATCCGCTGCGTGATGTGAAGGGCGTACCGATTGAGGGTACACTTGATCCGCATATTTGGTTAGATCCTGAAAACGCCAAAGCCATCACTCGTGCACTAGCAGTGATACATAGCCGCGCTAATCCAGAGTATGCAGATACCTATCAATCTAATGTTAAAAAGTTTGCTGAACGCATGGATAAAGCTGTTGCTGATATACAACAGGACGCTCAGAAAAACCGTCCTTACTGGGTTTATCATGATGCCTATCAATATATCGAAAAAGCTGCTCATATAAAGTTAGCAGGTAGTTTGAGCCCAGATCATCACCTTTCTCCAAAAGCCAGTCAGTTACGCTGGTTGAATGAAAATCGTCCTGTTGATCAGATGTGTATGGTCAATCAGGGCACTGTTCCGAAAGGTCTACTTGCCAAGCTACAGCCTGTGAAAACAACCATACAAATCGAAGATATGAGCTCTAGCAAAGACTTCGTAGAAGGGTGGATGAGTATGGCGCAACAAATTAATAATTGTATTGATGGTAACTAAGAATAGGCATAAGTGTTCACCAAATAAATATTACCATGACTCAAATATAGTGCTTTGAACTTCAGAATAATCTATCTTGAGTCATGTGTCTGCTAAATAGTTGACAAGTTTCAGATTTTACTTGCTTAACACGCACATGCTCCTTATAATAAGTGGCGTTTGATTTTGGTTATAAAGGTAATACCTGTAGGGTAAACGATTCACGGATAAAAGTATCAGAAGCATGCTAAATTATCCTAATGTTGTAAGGCTATAGGAATACTGATGACCAAGCCTGCTAAACGCACGCAAAAAGATAAGATTGGCATCTATATCAAACGCCAAGCATGGATATTATTTATTCTCATAGTTATTGCTTGGATCATAGATGCTGTTTGGTTGCATAGTGAGCTTGCCGTAACAAAAAGTGCTGCTCTCGGCGCGTTACTTAGCTTTTCTAGCCAATCTATATTTGCTGGGTTTATTTTTTGGTATACTGGATATCGCGCGCGCCAACATATTGTTAGCCAGCTATATCGAGGACAGATGGCCAAGTGGCTATTAGCCATGTTGGGTTTCGCACTAATTTTTATTACCGTACAACCCCTATCTGCGCCTGCGCTGTTTATCGGTTTTATGGTAATGCAAATTAGTCACAGTTGGATGTTGTGGTATATACGTTAGTGTTAACTATGTAACTATAGATATAGTCATATGATTAATATTTTTATGAAAACCACCCTGCCGTCCAACTTCTCTATGACTAGTTCTAAAATGTCAAAACATAAAAGTCTGTCTTAAGACAGTGCTAGCGATCGTAAAAATTTTGTATAATTATTCGAAATGAACGTAGTGTGTCAAAATATAGTGATAGGGTAGAGCAAATTAAGCTACTGTTATTATTTATCAGAAATTTTTTGCAGATAGATTATAGACACAAAGCTATGTTAGAAAATATTAGCAATAGCTAACTTATTCATACAGCGAATAAAAATTTAATAATTGACTTTACACGAATACAACGCTGCATTAAGATAGACAGCTAAATATTTTGCTTATGAACGCTATACAAGGCGTTAGTCGTCAAAATACGACAGTAAGTGAACACATATATAATAATTTTGCGTACATATGCAAGGGCTATTACTGAATTATCATAAGCCCTTTTTTGATAGCTAAAATTCATTTGCGGCTATCAAATCCGTACATTAGTAATAGAACTATGGGTTGGATGTTATTGGTTACATGAGCGCTTTAGTGTCAGTTATTTGCTGGCTTATCAGCATGTTAGATAGCACGCTAAAACCTCATCAGATGACAACCATATTTTTGGTAGTTGATTAAATCGTTGATTAATAAGAAGCTTACATTATGGCAGCCGAGCAAACATCATCAGAATATATCTCTCACCACTTAACGAATTGGACGTATGGCTATTTGCCGGGCGAAGGTTGGAAAGTTGCCCATACTGCTGAAGAAGCAGGGGCAATGGGTTTTAATGCTATCCATCTTGATTCTATGCTTTGGTCAGTTGGTCTGGGTATTTTATTTTGTGCCATCTTTTGGATGGTTGCCAAAAAAGTCACTTCAGGCGTGCCAAGCAAAACTCAGGCAGCGATTGAATTGATCGTTGAGTTTGTTGATAACAACGTTCGTGATTCGTACAGTGGTACTTCAAAACTGATTGCGCCACTAGCGTTGACCATTTTTGTGTGGATCTTCTTAATGAACTTGATGGATTTAATACCCGTTGACTTCATTCCAGGTCTTGCAGGACAAGTTGGTGCTGCAATGGGTCATGATCCTCATCACGTGTTCTTCAAGATTGTTCCAACAACCGATCCTAATATCACGCTTGGCATGTCATTTTCTGTCTTTGCATTGATCATATTTTATAGTATTAAAGAAAAAGGTCTTGGCGGATTTATAGGTGAGTTAACACTACACCCATTTGGTGCCAAAAACCCAATTATCCAAGCTATTTTAATCCCCATCAACTTCATTTTAGAAGCTGTTACTTTGATTGCTAAGCCAGTATCACTTGGTTTGCGTCTATTCGGTAATATGTATGCTGGGGAATTGATTTTTATACTGATTGCTCTAATGCCGTTTTGGATTCAATGGGCGTTATCGGTACCGTGGGCTATCTTCCACATCTTAGTTATTACACTTCAAGCGTTCGTATTTATGATGCTGACGATAGTTTACATGTCGCTTGCATCATCAACTGAACATTAATTAGACATTATTCAATAGGTAAATGAGGATACATCAATGGATCCAGTATTAGGTGGTTACACAGTTATCGCAGTAGCGCTACTTATCGGTCTTGGCGCACTTGGCACAGGTATTGGTTTTGCTATTCTAGGTGGCAAGTTCTTAGAAGGTGTTGCGCGTCAGCCAGAACTTGGCTCACAATTGCAAACTCGTATGTTCATCGTAGCAGGTCTTCTTGATGCTATTCCGATGATCGGTGTTGGTATTGCTATGCTATTGTTATTCGCTAACCCTCTAGCAGGTTAATCCGAAAGCTCAGTTGTAAATGTTTGGTATTCGGAAGTTTTCTATCAAATATAGTCAAGATTTGACTACCAAACATGATCAATGAAACTGATTTTTCATTAACAAAGAGGTGATCACGTGAATATCAATTTTACACTCGTCGGTCAAGCCATTGCTTTTGCAATATTTGTGGTTTTTTGCATGAAATTCGTGTGGCCACCACTTATCGGCGCCATTAATGAGCGTCAGCGTAAAATTGCTGAAGGCTTGAGTGCCGCAGAAAAAGCAAAAGCAGATTTAGCGACCGCGGAGCAAGATGTCCAGCAGGAGCTTGATCTTGCAAAGACTAAAGCTGCTGCTCTAATTGAGCAAGCAAACAAGAGTGCCAATCAGCTTGTCGAAGATGCAAAAATGCAAGCCCAAACGGAAGCCGAGCGCATTCGTCAACAGGCGCAAGCGTCTATCGACCAAGAAATCAATCAAGCACGTGAGTCATTACGTGCTCAAGTTGCTGAACTGGCTGTGCTTGGTGCAGAAAAGATTTTGCAAGACAAAGTCGATGTGCAAAAACATGCCAGTATGCTAGATCAACTGGCGGCGAAGCTGTAACTGTGAGGATATAATGGCTGACTTATCAACCTTAGCACGACCCTACGCTAGAGCCGCGTTTGACTATGCCAATGAAAACGGTGCTGTAGATGAGTGGGAAAATTTCTTGTTTATCGCCAGTACAGTTGTCAATGACAAAGATTTTCGTACTTGGCTAGAAAATCCAGCTGTTACGGCTGAGCATAAGTCAGCTACTTTGGTTGATCTTTATGACTCACAAGTGGCTGGTGATAATAGTTCTGCTTTTAAACAGCTATTAGGTGAGAGCAAAGGCTCTCGTTATGGCAATAATATTAGCTATCCTAAAGTATCACCAGCGCTCAATAATTTTATTAAGCAGCTGGCAGGTCAAGAGCGTCTAGCGCTGCTTCCTGAAGTTTATGAGCATTATCGTCATCACAAGGCCATAAGCTTAAAGCAGCTTGACGCATATGTGACTACTGCCTACCCATTGACTGACGTTCAGCGTGAAACGATTAAGATGCGCCTTGCCGAATCACTAAATGGTAGTGTCGTGATTCATGAGTCGGTCGATCCAAGTCTATTGGCAGGCGCTACGATAAAAGTCGGTGACAAAGTCATTGATGATTCGATGCGCGGCAAGTTACAACAGTTAAAAACACAGCTAACTGCCTAGTGCCATTTATCATGCAGCTCTATAATGAGAGCTGCATGATAGTAAGAGCATTTAAGTCAGTGGGCGGGTTATCATAAATTAAAGGAAACAAGGCAATGCAACAATTGAATCCAGCGGAAATCAGTAACCTGATTAAGCAGCGTATTCAAGACCTTGATGCGGGTGCAACTGCAAAGAATGAAGGCACGATTGTCAAAGTATCTGACGGTATCGTGCAGATTCATGGTCTTGAAGATGCCATGTACGGCGAAATGATTGAGTTTGAAGGCGAAATCTATGGAATGGCGCTTAACTTAGAGCGTGATTCTGTCGGCGCGGTAGTACTTGGTGATTACCTAAAGCTGCAAGAAGGTCAAAAAGCCTATTGTACTGGTCGTATCCTTGAAGTACCAGTAGGTCCTGAGCTGCTAGGTCGTGTTGTTGACGCCTTGGGTAATCCTATTGATGGCAAAGGTCCTATCGATGCCAAAATGACTGATAAAGTCGAAAAAATCGCTCCAGGCGTTATCGATCGTCAGTCAGTAGATCAGCCAGTAATGACTGGTTATAAAGCCGTTGATACCATGATTCCAATCGGTCGTGGCCAGCGTGAGCTTATCATTGGTGACCGTCAGACTGGTAAAACAGCGATGGCTATCGATGCGATCATTGCACAGAAAGCTTCTGGCATTAAATGTGTATACGTCGCTATCGGACAGAAACGTTCGACTATCGCTAACGTAGTACGTAAGCTTGAACAAACTGGCGCACTAGAATATACCACTGTTGTGGTTGCTTCAGCATCAGAGCCTGCAGCTCTACAGTATATTGCACCATATTCAGGCTGTACGATGGGTGAATACTTCCGTGACCGTGGCGAAGATGCACTGATTGTATTTGATGACTTATCAAAGCAAGCAGTAGCTTATCGTCAGATTTCACTATTGCTACGTCGTCCGCCAGGTCGTGAAGCATATCCTGGTGACGTATTCTATTTACATTCACGTTTACTTGAGCGTGCATCACGTGTAAATGCTGACTATGTAGAAAAGTTCACTAACGGTGAAGTGAAAGGTAAAACCGGTTCTTTAACGGCGCTACCAATCATTGAGACACAAGCTGGTGACGTATCTGCATTCGTACCAACTAACGTGATTTCAATTACTGATGGTCAGATCTTCTTAGAGTCTAGCCTATTCAATTCAGGTATCCGTCCGGCAGTAAATGCTGGTATCTCGGTATCTCGTGTTGGTGGTTCAGCACAGACTAAGATTATCAAAAAGCTATCTGGTGGTATTCGTACTGCTCTAGCTCAATATCGTGAACTAGCAGCATTTGCTCAGTTTGCATCAGATCTTGATGACGCAACTCGCGAACAGCTTGATCATGGTGAGCGTGTGACTGAACTGATGAAGCAAAAGCAGTATCAGCCAATGTCTATCTCTGAGCAAGCAGCTGTTATTTATGCTTCAAATGAAGGATTCTTATCGGATGTGCCTGTTGAAAAGATTGGTTCTTTCGAAGAAGCTTACTTACGCTATATGCATGATGAGCAGAGTGAATTGATGCGTGAGATTGATGACACTGCGAACTACAACGATGATATCGCAGGTCGTTTAAAGTCAGCTCTAGAGACCTTTAAACAAAATCACAGTTATTAATTTCACGGGTTAAGCCGGATTTGGTTACGGCTATCTGTGATAGTCAATAAAAAGTGGCACATTGTCTTATTAGATACTTGCGCCACTGTTTTAACCACTAGCAGCATTAGATCGCGTAATGCACAAGATATAGAATGTTATTCTGCCAGATTAATTTCATATATCAAATGATTGTCGCTTGCGCCAATGCTTTTTAACCCTCTCATATTGGAATCATTATGGCAAGCTTAAAAGAGATACGTGCCAAAGTCACCAGTATTAAAAGCACCCAAAAAATTACTCGCGCAATGCAAATGGTTGCAGCAAGTAAAATGCGCCGTGCACAAGAACGCATGGAAGTGGGTCGCCCGTATGCTGATAGTATGCGTCGGGTTATTTCACATTTGGTACATGCTTCATCTGACTACAAACACCCGTATATGGTATCGCGTCCTGTCAATAAGGTTGGCTATATTGTCATTACCTCTGACCGTGGTCTAGCGGGCGGTTTGAACGTCAATTTATTTAAAGCTTTATCTAAGAGTATCCAGCAATATCAAGATCAGTCTGTACAGACTGAGTTTGCAGCCATTGGTGCTAAAGGTGTGAGCTTTTTCAAAAATTTTGGTGGTAATGTTACCTCGGCAGTGACCGATTATGGTGATAAGCCAACGTTTGAGCAAATAAACGCACCTGTTCAAGCCATGCTTGAGGATTATAGTAACGGTAATATAGATCGCATCTATGTGGTCTATAACAAATTCGTTAATGCCATGACTCAAAAGCCGACTGTCAATCAATTGGTTCCTTTACCAGAGCAGTCATTTGATGAAGACGAAAGTGGCTTACAAACAGAGCTCAGCTGGGATTATATCTATGAGCCTGATATCAAGACATTGATTGATGAATTACTTGGCCGTTATATTGAGTCGATTGTCTATCAAGCGGTAATGGAAAACATCGCTTCTGAGCAGTCGTCACGTATGGTTGCTATGAAAGCGGCTACAGATAATGCTGGTGACCTTATTAACGATTTACAGTTGGTTTATAACAAGCTGCGTCAAGCGGCGATTACCCGAGAAATCTCGGAAATCGTTGGCGGTGCTGCTGCTGTTTCATAATTGACTACACCTATATATAGAAGTTCAAGGAGAACGCAATGAGTAGCGGTCGTATTGTACAGATTATTGGCGCGGTTCTTGACGTTGAGTTCAACCGTAATGAAGTTCCTCAGATTTTTGATGCCTTGCAAGTAGATGGTACCGAAACTACCCTAGAAGTACAGCAACAGCTAGGTGATGGTATCGTACGTACTATTGCTATGGGATCAACTGAAGGCCTAAAGCGTAACCTACCTGTTACCAATACTGGTGCAGCTATTTCTGTACCAGTAGGTACAGGAACACTGGGTCGCATTATGGATGTTCTTGGTCGTCCTATTGATGAAGAAGGTCCTGTTGCAGCAGACGAGAAATGGTCTATCCATCGCGATGCGCCAAGTTATGCTGATCAGTCAAACAGCACTGAACTACTAGAAACTGGTATTAAAGTAATTGATTTACTTTGCCCGTTTGCTAAAGGTGGTAAAGTTGGTCTGTTCGGTGGTGCTGGTGTTGGTAAAACCGTTAACATGATGGAGCTGATCAACAACATCGCTCTAAAGCATGAAGGTTTGTCAGTATTTGCTGGTGTTGGTGAGCGTACTCGTGAAGGTAACGATTTCTATCATGAAATGCAAGAAGCTGGTGTTGTAAACACTGAAGACTTTAGCAAATCTAAAGTTGCAATGGTGTATGGTCAGATGAATGAGCCACCGGGTAACCGTCTACGTGTTGCACTGTCTGGTTTGACTATGGCTGAATACTTCCGAGATACTAAAGATCCTGCTACTGGCAAAGGTCGTGACGTATTGCTGTTTGTTGATAACATCTACCGTTATACGCTAGCCGGTACTGAAGTATCAGCACTGCTTGGTCGTATGCCATCAGCAGTTGGTTATCAGCCGACACTTGCTGAAGAGATGGGCTTACTACAAGAACGTATTACTTCAACTCAGTCAGGTTCTATTACTTCAGTTCAAGCGGTTTATGTACCTGCGGATGATTTGACCGATCCATCACCAGCGACAACGTTTGCTCACTTGGATGCAACGGTTGTACTAAGCCGTGATATCGCATCACAAGGTATCTATCCTGCAGTTGATCCACTAGATTCAACGTCACGTCAGCTAGATCCACAAGTAATTGGTGATGATCATTATAATGTGGCTCGTGGTGTTCAGGAAGTTCTACAGCGTTATAAAGAGCTTAAAGACATCATCGCTATCTTGGGTATGGATGAGCTATCAGAAGAAGATAAGCTGGTTGTTTACCGTGCCCGTAAGATTCAGCGCTTCTTGTCACAGCCATTCCATGTAGCAGAAGTATTCACTGGTGCACCTGGTAAATATGTTGCTCTACGCGATACCATTGCTAGCTTCAAGGCGATCATTGCAGGTGAATACGATGACCTACCAGAACAAGCCTTCTATATGGCTGGTGGCATTGATGAAGTTGTTGCTAAAGCAGAGAAGATGAAATCTACTGCAGCGTAAAATTGTGTTAGCATTTTCTAAAAGGTAAATAGGTTATCATAAACTTATTTGCCATTAAGTTACGCATCGCAGTTTTGATTGTATTTTGATGGTAAGGAGTTAAGTATGGCAACGTTACAATGTCGCGTCGTAAGTGCTCGTGAAGAGTTGTATTCAGGCGAAATTAGCATGTTAATAGCTACGGGTACCGAAGGCGAGATTGGTGTATTGCCAGGTCACACACCGCTTATTACTTTGCTAAAACCGGGTGCGATGCGTGTGCAAACACCAAATGGTGAAGAAGAAGTGATTTATGTATCAGGTGGTGTCTTAGAAGTACAACCTAAGATGGTTACTGTATTAGCTGATACAGCTATGCGTGCACATAATCTTGATGAAAGTAAAATCGTTGAAGCACGCAAAAAAGCTGAGCAAATGCTGGTTAATCAGTCTGATACGGTACAGACAAATGCTGCTTTGGCTTCATTGGCAGAGTCTGTTGCACAGCTACAGACTATTCGTAAGTACAAAAATCGCGCTTAATTTAATATTATTTATAATTAAGAAACAGTCCATCATGGGCTGTTTTTTTATGCTTGATATTTATCATTTGATGGTGCTTGAAATAATTAGTTTGTTCAATATGGTTTTGATACAAGTGTGTATAACCATGTATTGTTCAGTGAACGACT